>JAKQCH010000139.1 GCA_029573825.1 Spirochaetota bacterium
GATGTAGGAATCGGAAAGCCCCGCGGCAGAACTCTTCTTCACTTCATCGGATATCCGTTTCCCGAGACTTATCATCTCCTCCTGTATCCTGCCGGCCTCCCGCATATCAGCCTGTTGAAGGGAACGGATTTTCTCCGCCACTTCACTCCGGAGCCTGTTCAGTTCCTCAATAAACGCAATTCCCTTTTCAGTTTTCATCTGTTCTTCGATGCGCTGCAGCTCCCGCTGCTTTATCTCGAACTGTTCCTGCTGCTGCCGAAGGGTGTGCTTCAACTCCTCTAAGAAACCACGCTCCACGCGCAGCTCCTCCTCAAGACGCTGCACCCTTTCAATAAGGGCATCCGCGGTAAGCTCGCTGTCATTGAGAAATTCCATTGACCGCGAGATTACAGAATCAGGAACACCGTAGTTCTTCGCTATTTCCAGGGCATAGCTTCCCCCGGGAACTCCGGTCACCAGACGGTAGGTCGGTTCAAGGGAATCGGTATTAAACGCAACGGAAGCATTCTGAAAACGCCGGTCCGAGACCGCCAGGTCTTTCAGTTCAGAATAATGCGTGGTCACAATCATCCTGGCGCCGGATTCCGCGAGTCCCTCAAGGAGCGCCCGCGCCAGGGCCGCCCCCTGCCGCGGGCTGGTGCCGACCACAATTTCATCTATCAGAAGGAGGCTCGCTTCATCGGACTGCTCATACATCTCGCAGAGTGTCACTATCTGCCCGGAAAATGTTGACAGCGACTGCGCGAGGTTCTGGTCATCACCGATATCAGCAAACACCCGTGAGAACATTCCAACCCGCGAATCCGGTCCAGCGGTGATATGAAGACCATGCATTGCCATCAGCACCGCAAGGCCCACGGTCTTCAGAAGCACTGTCTTGCCTCCGGTATTTGCTCCGGTAATGATGAGACTCGTATACTCCTCGCCCAGGAGGACATCATTCCCCACCACGCCTTCAGGATGCCTGAGGTAGAGCGAGGGATGCCGCGCATTGAAGAGGCACAGCACTCCGCGGCCGGAAATTTCCGGCGGGTTCCCTTTCACCGCTTCGCTGAAACCTGCCGCCGCGGAAAGAAAGTCCAGACATGCCGCTTCAGCAAGGTTCAGCGCAAGTTCCGGAGCAGCTGCCCCGACATGGCGTGTGAGTTCCCGGAGAATGCGCAGGACCTCCTCTTTCAGCTCACGCTGCCGCATGATGAGACGGTTATTGAGGTCAGTAATCCGTTCCGGTTCAATGTAGAGCGTGGATTCGCTCGAGGAAATATCATGTACCGTCCCTTTGATTCTTCCGCGAAAATTTGACTTCAGAAGCACCACATACCGTTCATTGCGGGTGGTAAACACACGCTCCTGCAGCATCTTCGCCACTTCGGGAGTATGCACAAATTCCATCAGGGCCTTTTCGATCTGTTCCCGCACGGCATGTATTTCCTCATTGAGTTTCCGCAGTTCCGGATATTTCGCTTCACTCAGTGTACCGGTATCATGTATCGCGGGGATCATGACTTTCCCTATTTCGTCGAGTGACTGGAAACGTAAACCCCGTTCCCCGATATCAGGATATTCCTCCTTCACCTCCCGCAGAAAACTCCGTATTCTGTTTGATGCGATGATAAAATCACGGACACAGACAAGATCCTCAAGCCTGAGGGCACCTCCCTTCTGTGCGATTGTGAGGAATGGAGCGATATCGGTCACCCCTGAAAAATCAATACTATCACCCCTGACGGACAGTTCCCGGAGATCATGAATTTCCCGGAGGCGCCGGCGAATTTCTTCCTGCTCAAGGGAAACAATTCCCGCGGCGAAGGCTTCACCGGGAACAGTGCGGCACCGGGAGACAATTTCATGAACAATGACATCCCACTCAAGGACATCACGCACCCGCTGTGATACAATGCATTTCATTTTACGATAATCTTCCTCAATTATTATCTTAAGAACTAACTTCAATATATGCTCCCGACACCCTGTCAAGTGCAAAACTCCGCCATGCCCGCTGAACCTCACTTTCTTCCCTGCAGCATTTGACATTATCCGGGATTATTTGTATATTAAAGCCAGTGTAACCACTACGGGGAGCAATATATGGATACAGAAAAATTACGGGACATAGTCCGTATCGTGTATCATCCGTCGTTCGTGACAAACTACAGTACCGCTTCATGTGAAAGTCCTGACAGAGTTCAGTCAATCATGGCAACACTGAAAGATCAGTTTGATGTTGTCGAGCCCGAGCAGTGTACCGATGAAGACATACTGCTCTGCCATTCCGAAGGATTGCTCATGTCGGAAAAAATTAATGCACAACGTTTCGATATCGCGAAACGCGCCGCAGGGGGCGCAATTAAAACCGCTGAGCTTGCCCTTGAAGGATTTATTTCATTCGGCGTCATCCGCCCTCCGGGGCATCACGCAAACCCTGACCACAACTGGGGGTTTTGTTTTTTCAACAACATGGGAATCGCAGTAACAAAACTGCTCAATAAAAATAAAATAAGCACAGCTGTTGTTTTCGATATCGACCTCCATTTCGGAGACGGTACTGACGTCATTTTCAAGGGGAACAGCGATGTAAAGGTGTTGAATATCCAGTCATCCAATCCAGGCGACTTTATCAACGAAGCGAAGGCGCGCCTTGCAGATATAGGGGACGTTGATATTATTGGCATCTCCGCGGGATTTGATCAGTACGAAAAGGACTGGGGGGCAAATCTCTCCACTGATGATTACAGAATAATCGGCGCCATCGCGGGAATATTCGCGAAAGAACATGCGAATAATAAAATTTTCGCGATTCTTGAAGGGGGATATTATATTCCGGACCTGGGGAACAACGTGTATGCGTTGATAGAGGGAATAAGCGAAGCGCGATTATCCTGAAGATACGGAGACATCTGAATCAAAGAAGTATATATCCGTGTTCCCGTGAATGTATGCCTGAAAGAAGGGGTTATCGTTGTACCGATAACCCCTTCTTCATTATTGTCATACAGCGCATCACATCTTACTTTTTGTGACAACGCACTTCATACGTGCCGGGCGAAAAACTATGCAGCAGTAACGCCGCCGGCTTTCTTCTTCTTGTAAAAGAAAAATCCGCCTGCACCGGCTCCCGCTAACAGAACAATTACAAGAATGATAATCCAGGTATTGGAGCCAGCTCCATCGTCGGACATATTATATTCAGGGAGGTTCTGCGGTTCAGTTGGAGGCGTCATCGTGTCCGCGCCTTCAGCGCCCGCATCCTTGAGAAGCTTGAAAATTTTCGGACGGTGGTGTGTTACCGTATATGAAAGAATTGAATTTCCGAATTTATCTTTACTGTTAATATTGGCTTTCGCATCGATAAGCATCTTGGCAATTTCCACATGGCCATTAATTGTTGCCGCCATGAGAGGTGTCTGATTGGCCATCACCATTTCATAATCCTTATCATTGGTCATTGCATTCACATCAGCTTTCCCCGCGATAAGATCAGCGACAACTTCCTTATGCCCTTCACGTGCGGCAAAGATCAAAGGGGTCTCACCATAATCATTGCTGACATTTACATTTGCCCCTTTCTGAATGAGAAGTTTCACAATCTCCTTATACCCCTTCTCGGCAGAAAGCATGAGCGGGCTTACCCCGTATTTAGACCGGGCGTTGACATTGGCCCCCTTCTCGAGAAGCGCATTCACGACCGGAGCGTTACCGGCTTTTGTCGCGAGATACAGAGGTGATACCCCTTCCTTGTTGGTCTGGTTCACATTCGCGCCTTTTGCTGCAAGCAGCCGGACAAGCTGAAGATTTCCTGATTTTACCGCAAGAGAAAGAGCGGTAATTCCATACGTTTTGTCAGTGGCATTAACATTTGCGCCTTTCGCAATCAATAATTCGACGATATCGTTCAGGCCTCTGTGGGCCGCAATGATTATTACTGTTGCATTATAGTTATCAGGATCAGGGAAATTAACATTGGCCCCCTGTTTCAGTGCTTCACTTGCGCCCTCAAAACTCCCCACACGAACAGCCCGTAAAAGATCGTCATTGGGTCCTGCGTATGCAGCGAGAGAGCACAGTATACTAACTGCAAAAATTGCTATAATTACTCTTTTCAACGTCTTGCCTCCACTAATATTTTAATCTTATATTTCCAACACAAACAGGTACACCAGCACGTCCCGCCTGTTCAAGGCCGGACAGCTGCTATACCCCGGTCGAGTGCACTGTAAATAGCGAACATTTCTTTGTCAATAAAATACTCAATGTGTATAAAACATTATTTAAAAATATGTCACTACTGTTATAATTTGTTTCTTCAGGGACTGTATATAACAGGTTTCCCCTGAACGTGATTCATCCGATTTTTCACAGCTGTGTAATGCAGTTATCGCATCCTGAAACAAATTACACTTCACAGGATGCCCCTTCCATTGCGGCAAATACTTCCAGGGCCAGCCCTTTTTCAGATATTTTATTACGATAATGTGCGACAATCAGGTCAAGTTCGTCATCGCTCCGTGCCGGTTCATGGTGAAAGAAAAACACCTTCTTCACTCCTCCTTTCAGGGCCATGTTCACCACATGGTGTGTCGTACTGTGTCCCCACCCGACTTTTGAGGCATATTCGGCAGGAAGGTACTGGGCATCGGCGACAAGAATATCCGCCCCCTGGACGAAATCACCAAGCCGCCTGTTGAGATTATTGACGAACTCGTTCATTTCTTTGTCCTTCTCGTCTTTATAAAGATTGAAATAGGGTTCATTATCGCCGAGATACACAAATTTTCTGTCTTCATAGCGTACACTGTAGCCAAGACACGCCACAGGGTGATTCAGGGTTATGGTGTCGATAGTAAAACTGCCTATTGTCAGACGTTCCTCTTCGAGCTGCCGGAACGTAATATCCGCAAGGAGCTCCACTGTCCGTACGGGAAAATAGCTGTATTTCATCTGTCCGTTGATAATATCATCAAGTGACATTTCAAAGGTCCCCGGGCCATATACTGTAATGGAATTGCCGGGAATATATATTGGGGTAAAGAAGGGGAAACCGCTGATATGGTCCCAGTGCGGGTGCGATATCAGTATATGGAGCTCCTGTTTCTTTGAAAGATCGAGAGAGGCCCCCAGCACCCGAATACCAGTTCCCGCATCAAATACAAGGCGTCCGCCGTCATCCGACTGCAATTCAAGGCATGCAGTGTTTCCCCCGTACCGCATGGTTGCGGGCCCGGGAACCGGCACCGATCCCCTGACACCCCAGAATGTAACCTTGATCCGGCCCATATTATTTCAGGAAAAGCCTCGCCTTGTCGATTTCATTATTGATATCAGAAAGCGCGACGAATACCGCTTCCTCTTCAAGTTCCAGCACCTTCCACACTTCCGCGTCAATGGGAGTGATACGGTAGTTCCCGCTAAATCCCACTTTCAGTATTTTCACGAAGGTATCTGCGACACCCACCACCATGGAAAACAGCGCCGCACTCCCCTGGAGCACCGGCTGATGATGCCGGCCGACCGCATATAAAAGGCCTGTTTCAAACTTCCATTTTTTCCCGATCGCTATTCCTATTTCCTCGTGGGAGAGACCAAGCACGCTTTTCTCAATCTCGGTAATCTGTATATTCTTTCTGGAAGAAATCTCAAGTATCTTTTTCATCTCATCGGGAAAGAAATTATTCATTAATATTTTTCCGATATCGTGGATAAGTCCCGCGATAAAATACTCCTCAAGAAACTTATCCTCAATACCCAGCCGTTTCGCGACCATTTTTGAAGCAACAGCCACGCCGAGGGAATGTTTCCAGAAGTCTTCACCGTCAAGGACATCGCTCCCCTTCAAATATGACTTGCCAAGGAATGCCGAGGATATCGCAACATTCTTGATAGTATTTATTCCGAGCAGCACTACGGCCTGTTTCAGGGACTTCACCTCCTGGGGAAGCCCGAAGTATGCTGAGTTGACCATACGGATAACCTTTGCCGTAAGTACCGGGTCCAGCTGTATTATATCGGTAAGGTCCT
Source organism: Spirochaetota bacterium (assembly GCA_029573825.1). GTDB lineage: Bacteria > Spirochaetota > UBA4802 > UBA4802 > JAGODF01 > JAKQCH01. The sequence continues at coordinate 6,016 of JAKQCH010000139.1, forward strand.
GCGCGGAAGCCCTCACATCATTCGCAATTTCACTAATCTTATGCACAACCGGAGACAGGCTCGGCATGCGGTCAATTGAGTTTTTAACTTTTTCCACAATCTGTTTCATACTGGTAACTGCATTACCCACATTCCCGCGGGCCCTTTTATCATCCGGATAAAAGAACAATAAAGTGATCCGCTGAAGTTATTCCTTAATGGACAGCGCTGAATACAACGATCCCCGCACCAGGCGGGGGACAATCTGCTACCTGTTATTTATGGTAAAAGTATTTCACCTGATTCCCGAAAAACCTTTTTTCCTGAATATCAATTGCACAGCCAGTACAGCACATCAATGGAAATAAGAAACCAGAAAAAAACAAAATATATCGCGAAAACATAGAGCATTGTTGTTTTTATTTTTTTCACCATCACATACTCCCCGGGAAGAACCTGAAATTAATCCGTGAGGACAATCTTTCCTCTCTGCATTGTGTATATCACTTTTTTATCGCCGCGCTGAATTTCAAGGAGTATAAGGGAACCCACTTCACCCCGCAGGAGATTGTTGACGATATAACTGTGCTGCATCCCATTAATCTTTTTCCCGTCAATGGACACAATAATATCATCTTTTTTTAAACCAGCTTTCTGCCCTGTGCCCCCTTCATACACTGACACAATTTTGTAGGGATTCTCATCTGTGACAACACCGCTGCCTGTTGCGACCTCTACGCCAAGTCCGCCGAATTCATGACGGGAACAACCGGATGAAATAACAATAATAGCTGATAACAATACCGCCGCACACAACCTGCCTGTGTTTTTCATGAATGTTTCTCCAATGGGAATTTATCACAACACATGTTTTACCTTGAAGGATATTCAAATCAATAATATCAACAACAGAGACTACATGAAAACCGCATACCTGTTTGTTTAATGATATTATTATTACAACAAAATTATGTCAAATATTTTACCATTTATTACCCATGCCGGTAACCAATAAAATGTGAATAATCACGTCCCCGCTCTTCTCATTGCACCCCATTCCCGCGATACAGCGGTACTTGTTGCACAATAATACCGGTTTAATGCAGGAAAGTGAAAAAAAAGACACGGGAGAACCCGTGCCTTTTTTTTCAGTTATTGCAATTAATTAAAACTTGTACAGAATACCGATGTTTGCCTGAAGGATATTCTGGTCAGTCTCTGCGATATCGACAAATTTGTACCGTGCTTCCAGCATAAGCTCAAAAGGCGTTCCGGATATACCGAATGTCAGACCGGCAAATAAGTCAACACCCGCATCTGAATCATCATCATTCTCTGTCCGATCCCAATCATAGTAATTGAGTGTCGGTCCAAAACCGATAAATGGAGAAATGGAAGCATTACCCAGGAAATGCCAGTACCAGTCAAAATGTATCCCCCAGAGATCTGCGTCAAGTGTTCCTGTCCCGTTATCAAGGTCCTGCTCGAGAGTCACATAATCAACACCTGGTCTGAAACGAAGGCTGCTGAAAAGGAATGTGCCCATGTCAAAATAAACGCCAAAGTTGTATGTATCCTTGAATTTAAAAGGATCATCAAAATCGTTCTGCATGAAGGAATAACCGCCCTTTATGCCTATGCCGCCCGCGAAGAGGTTGTCAGACGCGAGGGTAAAAACGAGCCCCAGTGTGAGTACTGCAATGAGAATTTTTTTCATTCTTTGTCCTCCAAAATATGTAGATGTGAACAGCCTTTCCATATATTGCCTTATATTTTACAAAGAAAGAATTGAATTGTCAAGATTTTCTAAAAAAAACTTCCGTCTTTCTGCACAACACCGGCGCATCACTTCTCGGAGTCGTAAAACCCGTAAAACTCGTAAAGATTCATAGCCCTTGTTCTCAGAACCACGTTCTCCGCATTTCCGATAACCTTCGCGAGGTGCATTTTCGCGGTTTCATCATCGCCGTTCTCACGAGCTTTCATCGCAAGGAGGATTCTTGTTTTCAGTGCAAAGGTGTTGTTTCCATTTCGTTCCACAAGCAGTCTTTCATAATACCCCATCGCCCGTTTCTCATTTTTCTGGTGATACTGGCTGATAACCCCCAGACGGTAGAGCGCCTCATCACGGTAGGGTGATTCCCGGTGAGAAAGCTTATAAAGGTAATAGTAGGAATTTCTAAAATTTTCCAGTCTGAACTCCAGCTTCCCCCTCATATAGTTCAGATAATCACCGGTACCGCGGTATTTCCCGAGATATGCAGCATACACCTGGAAGCCCGGGGCGTCACCGCGGCTATAGTAATATGAGAGGGCTTTTTTTAATGCAGCTTCGCCTGCTGGTGATTTCTGAAGGACGTCCCGGTTTGATTCAATAATCCGCAGCGCTTTTTGCGGCTCATTGTTTCCGAAGTATGCCGCTGCAAGAAGGGCATGTTTCTGCACCTGTTGTTCCCCGGAGACATTTTTCACCTTCTCCAGTTTATGCAGTGCACGTTCATACTGCTCGCTGCCTATCAGAATATTTGCCCAGGCGAGGGAAGACTCAGCGGCAAACCCCGTTGACGGCACCTCGCGTTCAATCCTGCTGTAATACTGCTGCGCACTTTCAACATCTCCCGCGCTATCATAAAAGCTTCCAAGGGTAAAAAGTCCTTCGGCATAGCGTTCCCTGTTGGTCTTCAGATATTGAACCGCCCTTACTGCCCCTTTCACATTGCCAACAGCGAGGGCGCTTTTCATCACAATAATCAGATCGTTGACCGAGAGATCACTTGTCCTGAACTGTGACAATACTTCATAGGCTTTCCTCTTCTCACCGATCTGATACAGGCTTTTCCCCTTCCATAAAACAATAAGACGTTTCGTGAAGGTATCCGCCGGGGGTATGTCGTCGTCATTCGAACTGCGTACAACGTCGCGGTACAGCCCGAGACGATAGAGAGAAATGATCCTGTACAAAAACACTGATGATGCATATTTCCTTTCCGGAACAGAAAGATACTGACGGTAATATGCTTCCGACTCCCGGTAGTTCCCCTTCCGGAATGATTCATCACCAAAGAGAATAAGGACTTTCCCCGCACTTTTTGAACGGGGATACCACTGCACAATCTGCTGAAGATACTGCCGCGCCGAGGCATCCTTCCGATACAGCTGTTTACCCAGGCCGTACAGTTCCACTTCGACGCCATCGCGGGTCCTGTAATTTCTCAGGATCGTAGCAATACTTTTCCTGGCATTCTGATAATCCCCGGACCCGATATAGAGCTCCCCCAGGGTCACCTGTGCCTGATAAATGTTCTCCCCGCCGCTTCGCGTGAGATAACTTTTCAGCATTTCAATGGCACGATCACGTTTCCCCTCTCTCTGCATGGCGAGGGCTAAATAATAATTTGACTCCGGGACATACCGCGAAAACGGGTTTGACTCCCGGAGGCGTTCAAATTCCCGGACTGCCCTCGCAGACTCTCCTTTCCCGAGATACACCCGGGCGAGAAGAAAGCGTATCTGTTCCATATTGCTGTCGTAGGGATAACGCTGAGCCAGAAGGTCCAGAAGACGTTCAGCGTCCTCATATTTACCCACGTCAAGGTACACGCTGCTTAACAGGAGCAACGCCTTTTTCTGCTCATCAGGGTCGCTCAGTGAAACCGAGTCTTCAAGGTAGGGAATGGCCGCTTTCGGGTCACGCTCAAGATATATCCTCGCGAGTTCCATTGCGGCCATACTCCGCAGTTCCATTTTCGCCGTCATGGAACGGACATCTTCAAGGACAACGATTCCTTCCCGGATTTTATTTTCCTTTATCAGAATTTTTCCCAGTTCATACTTCCCGTCATAATACCAGTCAGAATCCTTTCCAATAAGCAGGAAAAATTCCAAATATGATTTCGCGGAATGCTCATTGCGCATCGCCAGGGCGGAAAGGGCCTTGTAATAATGGGCATTATAGTAAGGCTTTTTGCGCAACAGTGAATCGGGAATTGCATTAAACAGCCTTACCGCGTCATGGTGTCTGTTTTTCATCTGGTAGACGCGGCCTGTAATCAGCCGGGCGCTTGACACAACCTGCGTGTCATCCCGGACATTAAGGAGCGGCTTGAGCAGTTCCACAGATTCATCATAGTTTTCATTGAGAAACAGCGCATCTCCGATTTTTATCGTGAGGCGGTTGCGGTCACTCACGCTTGATGTACCCTCCAGGGCTTTTTTCCACAGGATAACCGCCTCGTCATACCGCGACTGTATGTAATAAATCTCCCCGATGCGGTTATAGGATTTCCGGATGAGGGATTCATTGCTCTTCTGTGCAATAAACCGGTTATATTCTTCAATGGCCTTTATATATTTTTTTTTCCTGTAATGTGATTCCGCAATCCAGAACTTCGCTTCGGCACAGAGGTTTGCCGTGGTGCAGGCAAGGAGAAATCTGTTGAACTCGAATATCGCTGACTCATATTTTTTCTGATAAAATATTGATAGCGCGAGATGATACCACGCTTTATCACGGTAGTCATCATCATTGTCGATAATTTTCCGGAAGATAAGGCTCGAACTGCCGTAATTTCCGGACTTGAATGCTTCAACTCCCTGCTCGTAAAGGTCACGGGAGTTGATATCACCCCGAACAGCCGCGGAACAAATAAAAATCACGACAATGAATGTCAATGTACGCAAAAATTTCATCAATTTCCTGTACAGTAAAGGCGTATTTTATTCAGTATCGTCTGTGATGTGAACCGGCGCACCCTTTCCCGGTCACCGGGTATATTCCGGGTAAAAGTTTCAGTGCCTCCCTTGACGGCAAACCCGAAGCACACAGTCCCGACGGGCTTCCCGACAGTCCCACCGCCGGGGCCGGCTATTCCGGTTGTCGCAATCCCGATATCAGCGCCGAAAAGCCTCCGGACACCTTCCGCCATTTCCGCTGCTGTTTCCTCGCTTACCGCGCCGAACTGTTCAAGTGTCTCAGGGCGTACGCCGAGAATATCCGCTTTCGCGGTGTTGCTATAGGCTACAACCCCCCCTGAAAAAACCGCCGAAGCCCCCGGCACAGAGGTAATCCGCTCCGCCACAAGACCTCCCGTGCAGGATTCTGCCGCGGCGAGCGTGATGCCTTCTGCTGCGAGGATTGCAACGACCTCTTTTTCCAGAAGATCCTCACCCAGGACCGTATTTCCCAGGGCCCTCCGGACTTCCTCCTGTATCCTGACATCAGGAAATGGCCTGCCGCTTTTTTCCACGAAGGTAACGGTGTTCATTCCCGGCGTGGTGCATATTCCCCATTCGAAGTCATCGAAGGGAAGCGGAAGCGATTTCACCCGCTTGTTGACCTCGGATTCCCGCAGCATAACGCTCCGGAATGTGAGGTGCCGTTTCACCCGCACACCGTATTCAGTCTGAAGATACGGCAGCACCTCATTATCGAACATCGGCTGCATTTCACCCGGCACCCCGGGCATGGCGATAATCAGTGTATCGTGAAAGGTCAGGGCGTACCCTGCTGCGAGGCCTGTTGTGTTCTCAAACACCTTCGCCCCATCAGGGACAGATACCATTTTTATATCACCGGGATTCGGCTTCATACCCATTGAGGAAAAGAATGCCTCCATCCTCGCAGCCCCTTTTTCATACACGGCAGGGGCGCATCCGGTCATACCGCACAGCACCTCCAGGGTGTAGTCGTCCTCTGTGGGTCCCAGGCCTCCGGTAATGATAACACAGTCCGCCTTCGCCGCGCACCCGCTTATTCCCTCAGAGAGCTCTGCGGGATCATCCCCCACGATGACGACCCGCACCAGCCGGAGGTCGGTCCGGAAAAGCCCCGATGCGATAAACCTGCTGTTGGTATCAGTCACATTACCCTGAATTATTTCATTACCGGTGGACAGTACCGCAACGGTTTCCATCCTACATCCTCTCGGGAGCAGATACGCCCAGAAGCTTCAATCCGTTCCTGAGCACGATCCGCACTCCGTCGCACAGCATCATGTACGATGCGGTGGCATCAGGATCATCGGAAAGAATCCGGTGCTCGGTATAAAACTTATGGTATCCCTGGGCAAGTCGCAGAAGATAGGTGGATATCCTGTGCGGTTCGCAGGTGTTCGCCGCATCCTGTATCTCTTCAGGAAATTTCGCCATCAGCTTGAGGAGATTTATCGATTCCGGGTTATCAAGATATGACAATGATGCTGTCCCGGCAGCATTGGCGATACCGCGCGATTCCGCTTCCCTGAATATTGAACAGATCCGTGCGTGGGCATACTGGAGATAAAATACCGGGTTCTCGGAACTCTGCCGCTTCGCAAGAGCGATATCGAAATCGAGGTGGCTGTCCAGAGAACGCATGATAAAAAAATACCGGGCGACATCGGTCCCGATATCGTCAAGGAGTTCGCTCATCGTTGAAAAGTTACCCAGACGTTTGGACATCTTCACCAGCTCGCCGTCCATAATGAGGTTCACCTGCTGGGCTATAAGTATCCGGAACCCCTCAAATCCCATGGACTTCATGGCGCCGGAAAGCCTTGCGATATAGCCGTGATGGTCCGGACCCCATATATCAATTATCTCATCATAACCGCGGTCCATTTTGTTTTTATGATAGGCAATGTCCGCGAGAAAATAGGTTGGCCTGCCATCATCCCGCATCACGACACGGTCTTTATCATCCCCGTAATCCGTTGAACGGAATACCTTCTTCCCTTCCTCTTCATAGACATGCCCTTTGCTCTCGAGAAATTCAAGGGCCTTTGGAACATCCCCTCCCTCATGGAGGGTCTTCTCTCTGAACCATCGTGCGAAACACACATTGAACTTTTCAAGGTCTTCTTTCTGGCCTTCCACATTATGGGCAATGGCCTTTTCCGCCATGAAGGCGATGAGGGATTCCTCATCGGCAATTGACGCGACCTGATCACGGTACTGTTCACGGATTTCTGCGGCGATATCGCGTATGTATTCTCCGTGATACCCTTCATCCGGAAAGGCCACATCGGCACCTTCCAGCTCCCGATACCGGACAAGTACCGATTTCCCCAGGAGATACACCTGGTTCCCGTAATCATTCACGTAGAACTCCCGCTCAACGCTGTGTCCGCTTGCTTCCAGCAGGTTGGCGATCGTATCGCCCACAGCGGCGGCCCGTGCCGATACTATATTCAGCGGCCCCGTGGGGTTCGCTGAAACGAACTCGATATTGACCTTCCGCGGCTTCCCCTCGCTGCTTCTCCCGTAGAGTTCCTTCTCCCTCAGCACTTCCTGAAGGACACGGTAAAGATAATCCAGAGAAAGGAAAATGTTGATAAAACCAGGCTTCGCGATCTCAACCTTCTGCACAAGGGGTGATGTTTCCAGATAAGGCTTCAGCAGAGCGGCGATATCAAGAGGAGCACGCCGGAAAATCCGTGCCGACTCAAGGGCAAATGGGGTGGAATAATCACCGAATCTGTCCTCTTTCGGATACTCTATCTTTATTTGCGGGGCTTCCTGCAGGTCAAAGCCCCCTTCCGCGGAAGCTCCCCTGATTGCCTCCGTAATAAGCTCAGTAAGTTGTGCTTTAATAGTCAATGGTTTGCTCCCTGGTAATCATAGTAATATCTGGCTGCATGAAACTGAATCAATATATTATACATCAAAAAAATCGCGGATTGTACCGGGATGATTCATGCATGAGGTTATTTTGCTACATCATGTTGAAGAAATTTGTCAACCACTTAATAAAAAACTTGAAAATAATACCCGCCCGTAGTAGTATTCCGAAACTTCCGGGATATATTGTGTCTTTCCCGGAAAAGGGATTATTACTTCACTGAATGTGGAATAATCAATTTCTCCAATACTGGTATTATTACACGGTTATGCAATAAGAATATCGCACTGAGGGTCATATCATGAAATTATTTGAATTCAACAGGAACCATCTCTTCATTCTGCTTATATCCTTTGTCATTTTCGCGCTCTGCACCGGAATGTACCGCTATACAACCATCCTTGACGGAATGGAAATGGGATCGATCAACTTCAGATTTTATATGCGTTCCCCATTTCAGGAAGTGAGAAAACTTGGCGACGGTATTACGGTTACCAGGAAAAACCCGAATGCACGTGATGATATTGTTATTGTTGCAATTGATGAAGACACCATCAAAACATTTCTCCAGGAAGAGGACATGCGGTGGCCGTTCCCCTGGGACATGCATAAAACGATCACAGAATATATTGCTGCAGACAACCCCAGTTCCATATTCTTTGACATCATGTTCATTGACAATCTCAACGACAAGGCGCGAGGCGGTCAAAACAGAACGCTCCCGGCATTGAGACTGGATAATTTCGACAATTACTCATATCACCAGATGAAGCAGGCTTTTAACCCGATATTTTTTCACTGGTTCCGTGCGCAGGAGAAGGAGTTTGCCAGAGCCATAAAAAAGGCAAACTGCGTATTTCTTGACTACCCCTTCTTCACGGAAGAATCCTTCAAAACATTTCCCGATGTAGACCAGCGCATGGAAATAGCGCAGCGGTTTGCACATCCGGTCCCGAAGGACGAAATTCCCGTAGAACCCTGCCCAACCTCCGGCGACCCGCGCTGTCCCTGGGTGAGTGATGCGGTTCCCCCCACGCCGCTTCTCGCAGAAGCCGCTAAGGGTATCGGGTATGCGAACGTCCGGGCTGATGCCGACAAGGTTAACCGGAAGCTTCCTCTTGTGGTAAAGTATAAGCACCGGGACACATGGCATTATTATCCTTCAATTGACCTTCTTCTCGTCATGAACTACTATGGAATTCAGAAAAAGGATGTGGACATTCAGATGGGCAGCCATGTCAGGCTGAAGAATCTGCCTGCGGCGAAAATGAAAAAACCTAA
>JAKQCH010000144.1 GCA_029573825.1 Spirochaetota bacterium
TCACCGGACAAACAATCATGGTACATCCAGACAGGTCAGGGAATGATCAATACGATAAATATCGCCAATGAACGAAACGGTTACACCCTTACCGACAGGGCGACCTACATTAAATATTCGTCTAACCTGAAGAACAATCCCCCCCTTATTATCCTTGTGGAGGGCGACGGGGTCCTGAAAAACCAGTACAGTATTATCACGGTTAATGCGGTAAAATGCCCGAAAACAAAGACCCTTCTTGCGAAGAAATTTACTGACTGGATCGTATCGCCGAAGGCGCAGAAACTGCTTGGGAGCTATAAACTCCTCGGAAAACAGCTGTATATTCCCAATGCTGAGTAAAAAATGGACTACCTCCTTGAAGGCGTACAGCAGGGCATAGGGCTTCTCTTTTCCGGGGACATTGAGACCTGGTCTGCCATTGCCGTTTCGCTTCAGGCGTCAATGCTGTCAATAACGACAGCGCTGATTATCGGGGCCCCCGCGGGATTTGTCCTGGGATATTACGATTTTCCCGGCAGAAAGCAGCTCAGGGCAGTTTTTGACACCCTCCTCGCCCTCCCCACCGTCGTGGTGGGACTACTGGTATACGGATTTATATCCAGCAGGGGACCCCTGGGAACCATGGAGCTGCTCTTCACCGTCTCCGGAATTGTCGCCGCCCAGACAATCCTTATTCTTCCCATTGTGATTTCCCTTACGGCATCGGCAATCGAATCCCTTGATATGCGGCTCAGGAACACCCTCATCACCCTTGGAGCTTCGCGGCATCAGATAGTTCTCACCAGCCTGAATGAAGCGAAAATCGCCGTCATGACCGCCGCGGTCACCGCGTACGGGCGGGCCATTTCCGAAGTGGGAATATCCATGATGATCGGCGGCAACATCAAATGGCACACGCGCACTATCACCACGGCGATTGCCCTTGAGTCGGGAAAAGGAAATTTCGCCATGGGAATTGCCCTGGGACTGGTGCTCCTGGCTATCGCCTTCGCGGTAAACGCGTCATTAATAATTCTGAAAAGATTGTCAAAATGATAAACGAAACCACAACGGAACATTTCATTGTCAGGGACCTGGAATACGCCTACTCCAGAAACTTCAGGCTTCAGGTGCCGCACCTTGCGGTACACCGGGGACAATCGCTGGGAATAAGCGGCCCCAACGGCTGCGGGAAGAGCACGCTCCTCCGGCTGCTTGCATTTCTGGAAACACCCCGGGCCGGTTCCATTGAACTGGTCCCGGCGGCGGGGGGCGATACAAAACGCCTGCACCACCGGGTAACCCTGCTCCTGCAGGACCACTATCTGCTGAAGCGCTCTGTCTTCGAGAATGTCGCCTATGGCCTGCGGATACGCGGTGACAGGGAAAATCTCCGTGACCGCGTATTCCGCGCGCTGCAGGATTCCGGCCTCCCTCCGGAACAGTTTGCCGGGAGAAAGTGGTACGAGCTGTCCGGCGGCGAGGCACGGCGGGTGTCACTTGCCTCGCGTCTGATCCTGAAGCCGGAGGCGCTCCTCCTCGATGAACCAGTTGCGAACATAGACAGGGAAAGCGCCCTCCTGGTGAAGGATATTATCAACACCCTGAAAGAACGGGACAACATGACTCTCATCATTTCGAGCCACGACCAGACATGGCTCGGGAGCGTCACCGACTCAATCATCCAGATGCGGGACGGAAAGATAACAGGATTTCTATATGAAAATACCCTGCGCGGACCATGGCAGCCTGATATTGACGGACTCTGGTCCATGGAAGTTCCCGGCAACGGAAGGATTATCGCACCGCAGCCGCCGTCGCCCGGTTCACAGGGGATTCTTGACCCGGCCCACATCATCATCGCCACCATGGAACAGGCCGGCATGAGCGCGCAGAACATGCTCCGGGGAACTGTCGCGAGCATGGAACAGGTCCGCGATTCCGACACTATCTCGGTAAAAGTAAAAACCGGCGCCATGACCTTCACCTGCTCGGTGACGCGCCACGCGGCGGAAAACCTGCAGATCATTCCCGGAAAAACCGTCTGGCTTATCTTCAAGGCTTCATCTATCCGCTGGGAATAAAAAAAATTTTCCCACACCGCTTTTCCGGGACCAGTAATTAATTATTATTTGAAAAAAAAACCGTCCTATAGTACATTACCTGTATAAAAAGGCAGGAGGACTACCATGAAATTAAGCGCACGGAATGTATTAAAAGGGAAGGTGAAAAAAATTACCCCCGGTTCGGTTAACACTGAAGTTATTGTGGAGCTGCCGGGAGGTACGGAGATTACTTCAATTATCACAAAGGAATCCGCGGAAAACCTTTCACTGTCTCAGGGAAAGGATGTGTATATCGTTATCAAAGCATCGAATGTAATGGTTGCAGTTGACTGACAGTATACGGGAAACAGTGCACCATTGTGCGCTGTTTCCCGTATCGCCGGCATTATACTCTGCGGTCAGGTGCCTTTGTCCTCTTTTTTCCTGCTTTCGCCCTTTATCCACTGGCGCTGCTGTTCCTTGCTTTTAAAAAACTTCGGTTTATCCTGTTTTTTCTTTGGTTCAACAGCTTTGATCTTTTTCCCCGGAAGCTTCTTGATGTCAATTTTATGAGTAATATCAGCAAGGGCAAGGAGATCCTTATGTATTGAATTGTCCTCACCGTACCAGAGGGACACCGTAGCGCCGGATTCCTTTGTCGCCTCAATGGCGGGAATAAAATCGCTGTCCCCCGCAAGAACAACAGCATGCTGAATATGGCCGGCCGCGGAATGACGGACCATGTCGACGGACAGAAGGACATCAACCCGCTTCTGTTCATAATAATCCTTGTATCCGTCCCATCGCCGCTGCAGTTTCCCCAGCCTCACTGCCCAGCGCTCAAGATTGCTGATTTCATCCATGAAATGTTCGTGCTCCTCCATCCTCCGTTTTTCACTTTCAGTGGGTTCCGGCGACATCCATGGGGCGCAGTAATAAAAGTAGCATCGAAGCAGGTCCAGGGGAACAGCCTTGCGGATGGGCTTCAGCAGATAGTCGGCCATATCCTCATATTTCGGCACTATATCATACCGCTTGAGATATGATAATAAATATGCCCCGTCAATAAATATTGCTGCTCGCAAAATGGTGTCCTCCAGTAAATCTGTTATTGTATTCATTATATGTTTCGAAAAACATTATTAATGTATAAAACATGTACACATAATTGTCAAACCTATTATAAAAACACTGCTATTTATTGCAGCCGGAAATTTCTCCGTATATCAGGACAGGGAATTGTGTAAAAAATTGCTGGATTAACCGGAATAAAATATGATATAATGTATTCAATACGAAAGCAGCAGTGAAACCCCCATAGCGGTGGTATGACGTACGCAATTTATTTCTCCCTCTTCCGGCGGGGAGCGGGCTATTCTACAGAGAGGTGTGCAATCGGCAATGGCACGGGAATGGGATACACCTTCCGAAAAAGAAAACACAAAAAAGAAACACCCGGAGAAAAAGCGAAAACCTGAAATAAAGATCCGAACAATGGAGATTGAGGATATCGCCCCGATTTTCCATCTCGGCGAAAAGCTCTTTACTCATGACGACGCTCCCAATCTGTACCGGACCTGGGACGAATATGAGGTCGTGGAATTTTTCAACAGCGATTCGGAACTATGCCTTGTGGCTGATGACGGTACAAGAATTGTAGGCTTTGTGCTGGCGACAATTATCGACAAGCGGAGATCGGCGTGGAAATACGGCTACCTCGTGTGGATCGCCGTTGACGAAGCATACCGCCACCGGAACATCGGCACGCGTCTGTTTAAGGAGTTCCTTTCGATAATGGAGGAACACCGCGTTCGAATGCTCCTCGTGGATATCGAGGCGGAAAACGATGAGGCCAGGGGTTTCTTCGCACGAATGGGGTTTAACTCGCCCCAGGACCATATTTATCTCTCACTGAACCTCAGCACCCGCGACAAAAAGGAAAATTGAATAATATATGAACCCAAAACCATCCATCAATGAGCCGCGACTGCGGGAACTCTTCAGGGATATGGTCGATATATACAGCCCCTCGGGAAAGGAGGACGAGATTGTCTCCTGGATCGGCTCCTACCTGAAGAAGCAGGGTATAGAGCGGACATTCCAGACCGTCGAGAAGGAGCGCCGCAATATTATTATCACCAATGACAATGACGCGGAACTGCTGTTTCTGGGACACATTGACACGGTCCCCGCACCTGACTTTGACCACTACGGCTACAGCGAAGAGGAGGATATAATCTACGGCCTCGGCACCGCCGACATGAAGGGAGGGTGCGCCGCGATGATAGAGGCCTTTACCGCGTACCGGGAACTGCGGGGAGATGAGTTTCCCGCGGTCCTTGCCCTTGTGGTGGGAGAGGAGGAAACAGGGGACGGGGCACTCGCGTTCCTTGAAGACTACCATGCTCCATGGGCGATTGTCGGCGAGCCGACCCGGCTCAAGCCGTGTTTCAGCCATTACGGATATCTCGAATTCATGGTGAGCGCAGCGGGGCGGCGTATCCACGCATCCCAGGCGTCGCTGAATGACAACGCGGTATTCACCATGCTCAACACGCTCCTGCGCCTCGCAGACCACTGCGTTTCCGGGCGGAACGATGTAATTTTCAATATCCGGGACCTCATGAGTTCCAACGCGGGCTTTGCGGCGCCAGACCACTGTGAAGTATGGCTGGACCTTCATGTCCCTTCACAGTTCCCGATTGAGGACCTGATTTTTGAGGTGGAGGATATTATCCGCACTACTCCATCCTCTCCCGCCGGCAACGGCATCGACATATCCTGCAATACGATTCACCGAGGCTACAGCCTCCCGGAAAAGGGCCCCATCGCCGAAATTCTGCGGGAAGTGTACAGCGAAAGAAAAATGCCATGGGAAACCGACACCTTCCTGAGCGATTCTGACGCGGTCCATCTCTGGCAGAGCGGTATCCGCCCCGTCATTCTCGGCCCCGGAGGCCTTGAGATGGCCCACACCTACGACGAATGCGTGTCCTTCAGCGAAGTGCGTGATGCTGCGGAGATATATCTGTCAATTCTCATGAAGCTGACGGGGAAGTCGGGAACTACTACACCGTAAAAATTACATCAATCATTGATACAATGTACGCTGCCATTATTTACCGGTACTACACGGTGAAGCGTAATGGATTATCGGGGCACAGAAAAGCCATAATATCTGCCGTACATATATGAAACACTGTACGTTATAACGGGCGGCACATGCGACACCACGAAAGGGAGGATTTTCATGCGAAGGTATCTTATTCTATTGCTCAGTGTCCCGCTCCTGCTCTCATGCCAGCTGGAGCCTTATCTGGGGAACTGGAGAGTAACCGGATCAATATCGGCGAAAGACCCTCTGAATCTGACAGGAACACATGCCAGCTACACCCGCGAGTACATCCGTTTCGGGGAAAAGGAATACCGGGATATCTGCTTTGAACGCACCGCTATACAGCATAAGGATTTCTACCGGAAATATAATATCACCCCTGACAAGCTTGGACTCAGCGGCACCTACTCCCTGGAGGTATCGGTTATGCAGGGGGGAATAAAACTCAGTGACAGGGGAACTTTTTTTATTATCAGGGACATGGACTCCCTGATAATGCCGGTATCCGGGGAATTTTATATTCTCCAGAGAGCGGACAGATAAACATCACCATAACTAAGCGCTGCCGTTCTTCCCGCTATTCAATGCCAGCATGTCGATGTAATTATCGCCATTCCATGGTTCATTACAAAAATAATTCCAAAAATTACGATTTTTTATTTGACGTGCACTATTATATTGTGTACAATATTATTACAAACAACATATAAATCTCAGGAGATATGGCAATGACTAATTCAATGTACGACTTTACCGTGAAAGACGCAAACGGTTTCCAGTTCGAAATGTCACAGTTAAAGGGAAAAGCTGTTTTAATTGTCAATACAGCCAGTAAATGCGGCTTTACCCCGCAGTATGAAGGACTCCAGAAACTATATGAGGACTACAAAGAAAAAGACTTTGTGGTACTCGGATTTCCCTGTGACCAGTTTATGCACCAGGAACCGGGTTCCATGGAAGAAATAAAGAGTTTCTGTTCCCTTAATTACAATATAACCTTTCCTGTTATGTGGAAGATAGACGTAAACGGAGATAACGCGGATCCGCTGTACAAATTTCTGAAAGAACAGGCACCTGGATTTTTCAGCAAAAGAATAAAGTGGAATTTCACCAAATTTCTTATAGACAGAAACGGAAATGTTGTGAAACGTTTTGCTCCTGCGACCGTTCCGGAAAAATTGAAAAAACATATTGAGAAACTGCTCTGATATGAACGATAACCTTTTGCTGTCAAACCAGGTGTGCTTCCTCTTTTACCAGATAGACCGTGAGATCATTTCGCTGTACCGGCCGTTTCTGGACAGCCTGGGCCTCACCTACCCGCAGTACCTGGTTATGCTGGTACTGTGGGAGGAGGACAACATTACCGTGGGACACCTGGGGGAACGGCTCGCCCTGGATACCGGCACCATCTCTCCCCTGGTGAAACGAATGGAAAAAGCCGGGCTCCTTTCACGGAGCCGGGACCTGGATGACGAGAGAGTAGTACGCCTCACACTCACAGAGAAAGGGACTGCACTGAAGGAAACCGCGGCCTCCGTCCCTGAGGCCCTTGCATCCTGCCTTGA
>JAKQCH010000173.1 GCA_029573825.1 Spirochaetota bacterium
TCCGGGCGGAAGTGAAGTCGCAGGGGAAAACAAAAGTTCACATGGTTGCGGACGCCTATAACGCTGAGGGCAAGCTTATCGCAAGCTCCACAACGACATATATTCATTTGAAGAGGTAACCTCACCTCGCTTCGCGCCGCCTCTTTGTTAAAGGGGCTTCTGTTGACGATAGGGGTTTCTTTTTTATTCACGTCATTCCTGCAGACCGGCCCCAGGCCTCCGGATCGTTGATTACTGATTCCCGGATGTCTCCCCCGAAATTTTTTGGTTCTACAGCTCCACCTTTTTCCCCTTCAGGGTTGATCCGACAACGCGTATCCTGGAAGTCTTGTCTTTGATGTAGAGATTTTTCCGACCCGATGCGGTAGAGTTTATAATCTTTATACGGGATTTCCCCTTTGCGGCAAAGGCGGTCCCGCCGCTTGAAATGGTAGTGTTCACAAGAGATATCTCCGCGCTGTCACGGGTGATGATTGCGGTCTCCTTTGCGTGTACTGTGCTGTTGACCACGGTGATATTCGCATTGTCCTTCGCGGTGATTCCCGTGCCCGATGATGCAATCTCAACGTTGTTAAGAATAACTCTGCAGTTTTCTCCGGCATCAAGGCCTGATATCTTCTTATTGAGGAGAGAAATTAACTGTGTTCCTGAACAGGTTATCCGGCCGGGGCTTCCGGACCCGGTGATGGATATTCCTGTATACCGCAGCATCAGGACAACTGCAGCCAGTATAAAAACGGGAAGAAAAAATAAAAAGTATTTGGGACGTATTGTGCGTGTTCCCCGGGACATACTGCTGTCGTATATTTCGATGCTCCATGTTATAGACGATTGATCAATTGGACCTGCCGCAGGGACGCTTTTTTCTGGCTTAATAGTAAGAACCGTTTTGCAGTACGGGCATGTGTAATGCCTGCTCCCGGTCATGTCATCATGAAAGGTTATGGTTGCCCCGCAATTGGGACATTTGTCGTATACATCGTTCATTAAATGGTTTCTCCGCGTGTATCATATAATGGCAACTGATTATATATATCAGCATTTTTGGCATTACAATTACTTTTTCGGCTTGTGAACTCACCCCGGCTTCGCCGCGTTAAATCCCCATGCTCCGCATTGCCCCTTTGTTAAAGGGGCTCATGTAGACGAAAGGATTTCATTTTATGCATGAAGGGGACTTTGACCTCACCTCACCGCGGCGGAGAGGACTCCTTGTGTGGGAAGGGTTTCATTTTATATTTGAACGGGTTGCTGGCATGTTTCCTTACTTACATGCCGGTACTTCTGTGAACACATTCAGATTATAGTATCTTTCGCATTTCCGCTATCGGTATCTGTCCCTAAGACAGACCGCATTCCCCTGGGGGAAGGGCGCTGCCCTTCCCCCAGGGGGGCCCCCATCCCGCGACTCAGGCGGCGTCGGGCCTTGCTACGGCAGCTGCATTCACTTCAGGCGCTCCGGAGCAGAATAGTGAAGGCATTTCTGTTCATGACAGGTACTCCTTCATGCCTCGCAACAGCCTCCTGCTGGCTCGGCACGGCTCGGGGTCCGTCCCTCTCTAACGTGTTGCGGGGGTAATCTCCGGTGTTATATATAAGAACTTCACGGAGAAGATCACCGCTGGGGGCAGGGGACATCTTCCCTGAATCCCCTTCCTGTCGATTACCACAGGCCGAAAACGGAGGAAATTTTGTATCTGTATCGGCGGGCGCTGGTTGCTGAGAGGGAGGGGTGTGGTGCAGCAAAAA
>JAKQCH010000174.1 GCA_029573825.1 Spirochaetota bacterium
CCCCTGAGGGAATTATATCCCGCAGCAGCGACCTTTCCGGACCAGGAATACCCCGCATGAGGAAGTATCAGGACAAGTGGCTTCTCCGCCGGTGCGGACGCTTTTATTTCATCAAGAAGCCCGCTGATGACTGCCCGGAGAGCCCCCGCTTCTGCAGGATACCATGTTCCCGCAAGAACCGGATACCGCACCTCCGGTCCCGCGTTCCTGCCGCATACCAGGGACACCGCAACAACCAGACAACACATACCGCACCTGAATTTTCCCATATCATGCGCTCCACAAAATTCTGCGCCTGCAGCGCATTAGCGCTGCCAGACAGCGGTTTCACATCTATAGAGCTATATCAACCCCACAAACAAACAACGCATCGCGGTAAAGGATCAGTCACCATTTGTTTTCCCAGTCAATTTCTGCCGTCGATTTCATCAGGACAACAAAGGCCGCGATACCGGCAACGGTTATGATAAATCCCGTATGCTCCGGGAGAAAAAACGCCATGGAGAAAAGCCACTGGAAAATTACCGCTGACAGCGCCACTGCCTTTATCAGCACTGCTCCTTTTTTCAGAAGATACACATAATACAGCATGATCCCCGATGATACGGAAAGTGATATCAATATTGCCAGAATGATATGGAGATAGCTCATCAGATATGACCCGAAAAGATAGAAGATAAAAAACCCAGTCAGCAAAAAGAGGTACTGCATGGGATGGAGCCGGACCTCCCTTGAAACGCAGAACAGCAACACCAGACTGATAAACAGAATAAACGCGACTGGTGAATAAAAGAAAAGCTTTGACGCAAGGGCGCCGTAATTTCCGGCAATGCCGAAGTCCACGGCGACGTTCTGCCCTGTAACGAGGTTCTCGTGATTCCACCGCATTCGCGATACCGCATTGTCCTGGAGATGTTCCGTGGGAACCATCGCACCATCAGGAACCGTAATATCTGTAAAGTCGGTTTCAAGGAACATCTTAAGTTTTTTTATTTCAACATTATTCGTTTTGAAGGCATAACTATAACGGCCGACACCCCGGGTTTTGTAGGTAATTCCGAATTCCCGCATTTCACCGGGAACGAGATTTCCCGACCACTGTATACCGTCCGCGAAGTTGGTATCTTCAGCGAATGCCTTACCGTTCATGGTAACGGCAATATCTGTAATATTCCCTGAATTTTCAGGGAGGGGGAACAGAAAAGTAAAACGGCCCGCCGCGGCTTCATTATTTTTCACGGTAAAGGTCCCTTTCAGCAGGGCATTGTATCCTGGAAATTTCAGCAGCCCCTTTTCCCGGATGTTTGCCTTGATGTTAACAGCCACATCCTGAACATGAAAACCGACATCATGGATGATAGTTTTGTTTCTGATGAGGATTCGTCCGGTTTTTTCCTGCTCATATTCTTCCTGCTCCTGCCTCGTGGTGTAAAATCGCGGAGATATCTGCTTCACCATGCCTCCCCATATCTGCTGGACGGACCTGAGATTCTTCGAATAGGACCCTTCATGGCGTGAATTTATACGGATTCCCACAATTGCGGAAACTGCGCTGAAGAATAAAACAAAAAATCCAACAACCATATACTTCAGTATTTTTTTTACAAAATCCGGACGCTCCTGATAAACCCTGACGGACATTACTATAAATGCAGCAGAAACAATACAGAATCCAAGAAATATCTGTCCCACCATACCTTCCATAAAATAGTTCTCCCCATTCATTATCAGTAAACTCAGTAATGATAGCAAAGAGAGTCTGATAATTCAACCATAATATAAAAAACATGTGTTCCTTCCGCCTGATTATATCAACCCCGAAAAAATCATTTCTAAATATCTTGACACAATTGCCGGTTTTTATATTTAATACTGTGTCGGTATTTTACACCTGATATCTCAGCACACCGG
>JAKQCH010000206.1 GCA_029573825.1 Spirochaetota bacterium
CGAAGGGGACCAGGGGTTCGGCTATGACCCGATATTTTATCTGCCCGAAATGGGAAAAACCATGGCACAGCTGCCCCTTTCGGAAAAAAACAGGATTAGCCACCGGGCGCGGGCCCTTGAAAAAGCGAAGGCGATTCTGACGCACCTGTAGCAACTACACCAGACGAATACGGGGCTCTTTTGACTTCTTCACTTCACCCACAATCGAGGCCCATGTAACACCTGCCGTCCTGAGAACTTCAACATACTGCTCCGCATAATCTCCCGGCAACGCCACAAGAAGGCCCCCGGAGGTCTGGGGATCAAAGGCAATGTCCGCCTTCTCACGGTGTGCTGATTTTTCAACAATACACCGGCTCCCTACGAAGTCCCTGTTGCGGTACATCCCGCCGGGGATAAGCCCCATTGACGCATACTCTTCAGCACCCGGAAGGAGCGGGACAGTATCAGCATGGACTGTTATTTCAAAACAGTCATCTCCCAGCATTTCACTCAGGTGACCGATAAAGCCGAATCCCGTGACGTCCGTACAGGCATGTACGGGAAATTCTTTCATGAATGCAGCCGCTTTTTCATTTAGGGTATTCATTGACGCAATATATGGAGCGATGTGCGGTTCCTCCGCCATCCCTGCCTTGACAGCGGTGCTGATGACTCCGGTCCCCAGGGGTTTGGTGAGCACAAGAAAGTCCCCCTCCCGTATACCGCGGTTCCGGAGCACATGGTCCGGATGCACCACGCCGGTAACGGACACGCCGAACTTAAGCTCCTCGTCTTCAACGCTGTGCCCTCCCAGAAGTTGCACTCCCGCCTCCGTAAGTTTATCAGCTCCTCCCTGGAGCACCTTCGAGAGGACGTCGAGGGTGAATTTGTTCGTGGGAAAGCATATTATATTGAGTGCTGTTATGGGAGTACCTCCCATGGCATACACGTCTGAGAGGCCGTTGCATACCGCTATCTGCCCATACACATACGGGTCATCAACTATGGGGGTGATAAAATCGAGAGTCTGAATAAGAGCAATACCGTCAGTGAGGCGGTACACTCCCGCATCATCGCTGGTTTCAAAACCTACAATCACCCTGCTGCTGACTGTCACCGTGACGTTCTCTAACGCCTTTGCAAGGTCCCCCGGACCTATTTTTGCAGCTCACCCGGAACCCCTGACTGATTCAGTGAGCCGGAGTTTGTTCAGTTCAGGGTTGATACTACAATATTCACTCATTTAAATATCCGTTATTTATATTGAAATTATTAATACAACTGTATCTCCCGGCACAGGCAATTGCAAGAAAAAGTTTTTGTATCTCTGTCCATTATTTTCAGTCAAAAAAAATCATCTTCACTGCAATTACCATCAGCACCGACCCGAAAACTTTTTTCAGAATATCCTCGGGGATGTTGATGGCAATTTTCGCACCCAGGAAACCTCCCAGAATAAATCCCCCGGCGATACAGCACGCAACGAGCACATTCACATGCTCACACCGATAATATTCAAAAGCCGCAAGTATGCCGATGGGAGGAACCATCGCGGCAAGCGTTGTTCCCTGGGAAAGGTGCTGATCATAGCCGAGAAGAAGCACAAGGGCGGGAACCATCACGATGCCCCCGCCGATCCCTATCAGCCCGCTTAAAATTCCCGCGAAAAGTCCAATTCCGATCCCGATTGCAGCCATACGTAACCTCTCATAATGTTCAAAATCATTACTTCTTTCCCCATGAACACACTGTACCCTTCCGTAAAAAACCGTCACGGTATTTTTGTTCTTGCAAAAAAATATTGTTCACGGTGTCCTGAGCTGGTTATACAGCAGCATCAGAAATATGTCAACTGTCCGGGGCCCCGAAACTGCACATGAAAAAATTATTACTGCTACTGCTACTGGCGCATTGTCTGGCTCCCGCTTCTGAACTTTTTGCGGGTAAACCCCTTGCTGGTATTTCCGGTATTCAGAGCGACAGCGCCCGGGGGCGCTCCATCGCCAACCTCCTTGAAATGCACCTGTATAATATACTGCGTTCAACAAACTCCTTTAACCAGATTGACACCGCCCAGATGCGAAGCCAGCTTGTTCGTTTCGATTGCCTTGAGGACAGCTGTATCCTCAGGTTCGCGCAGCGGGCTGACATTCATCTTGTGCTGCGCGGGACCGTCCGCGACATGCGAAGTTCCCTGGATATTGAAATCTATGCCCTGGGCACCGGGACGCCCTACTACGGTGCGCGGATATACCGGTATCACATCAGGATACCGCTGTCACGGATGTCCCTTTCCACCAGGGAATTCAGCTACATCACCGAAGAACACGCGGGACGGTTTATATCGAACCTCCTGTGCCGGTACCGCTTTCCTGTCGCCTTCACCTTCCAGGGAGGCGCTTCCGTTCCGGACTATCCCGAACCGCTGAACGGCACCTTCACTCTTTACCGGTTTGATCGTTCCCCTGATGCCGGTGAGCCCCTGCGTTCATACCGGAAAGCAGGGGAGGTCCGTCTTGAAAACGGCAGAATAACATCCCTTGCCCCGGGGACTCCGCAGCCTGGAAACGGGGACTTTGTGTTTCTTACGTATGAAAACAAATCGCGGTACCTCACGGATTTTTACCGGGGCAGAAAGCGGGAGCTTGTGCTTACCCCCTGGAACGTGAGTGACACCCTGTACATTATGCTCTTTACCGCTCCCGCCAGCGCCTCCATGCCCCTTGTGGTGCCGGTGCTGGGCCATTATGCCCGTGGTGACTATGCGGGCCTCGGTCTGTGGGCGGTGAATGCCGCGCCCTATCTCTATCTTGAAGCTGACGGATTTCTAAACCGTCCGCAGAAACTGAAGAAGGAAAACCGGGACATTTCACAGAACGATGCGGCTCGTTATAACTTCGCCCTCTACTTCTGCTTTGCCGGCGGCATGTCGCTCTTTGTGGACGCTTTCGCTCAGGACTATCTCCACCAGGCGGCACAGTATCAGGACATCCAGCCCCTCATGGGAAGCAGCCTTTCCACGGCATATCTTTCACTGATCTGCGGCGGCGGGGGCCATTTTTACCGCGGGCACCGCGTCTGGGGCTATTTATATTTCCACCTGAACAATGTCATGATGTATTACACGCTCCGGGAGTTTTCCCGCGCCGAGCGTTACAACAGCGATACGGACAGCTACGAAAAGGAACCCGTTGATAAAGCCCGTGCGTACCGGTACCTGGGAGCGTACTGCGCCCTTAAGCTCATTGAAACAATTCACGCGGTGCTCCTTGATGACCGGATAGAGAACGGTGAACTCGTTGAGGAACAGACCGCCATAACACCGGCTGTGCTTTTTGATCCCGAAGGGAACCTCGCCTTCGGCATACAGGGAACTATGAGATTTTAATGAACATGAAACGATGCCCGATACATACACCCGGCAGGAGAATATTCTGTTCCGCTGCCATGAAGTGTTTTCTGGTCATGCTGACCCTGGCCATGAATTCCCTTCCACTTCCCGCAGAGGAGATAGATCCTTCCTCCACGGTGAAAAGTGTTGCGGTATTTACCATGCCCCACAACGATCCCGCGATCCTTGCCCTGAGCAGGGAGGCAGCGGAATACGTGGAACGGACTTTTGACCGCATGGGAAGATTTCTTCCGGCGGAACACCACCGTGTCCAGTGGGCCCTCACGCAGGCGCGTACAGGTCAGGCGGCAGAAAGCGCCGTCAGCGATGCCGCACGGCTCCTCAATACAGATCTCTATGTGGTGATATCCGTTTCCCGCAGCCCGCGCTTTTCCTACGCTGTAATGGAAATCCGGGGACAGAAACATCAGGCCCTGAGAAAAACATGGAGAATACGGAGCAGGATAGCAAGGAACATACCCCTGAAACTGGGACG
>JAKQCH010000217.1 GCA_029573825.1 Spirochaetota bacterium
AGAGCAGTAAAAAATTGATTGATAATAAAACTCCTCCCCCTTATTATTCGTATACACATCAAAGATGTATAGAACAGAGAGGAACACATTGTAATGGCTGATAAACCGGCAGATACAATAACAGATGGTCTTATACAGGAGCTTACCGGGATCTCCGGTGTTGCTGCGGTATACATTTTCGGCTCTGCAGCAAAGGGTAACCTTTCCGCGAAAAGTGATCTTGATATTGCTGTTCTGTTTTCCGGCGATCAGGCGGAAAATGCAGACAGGCTTGATATGATGGCCCGGCTTTCCGCAGCAGCAGGGAGAGACGTCGATCTTATTATTCTCAATGATGCAACTCCGAATCTTTTTCATGAGATACTTTCCACAGGAAAGCTGGTCCTTGAAAATAACAGGAAATACCGTATTCATTGTGAGGTAAAAAACCGGAAATATTACGAAGACTACCGCCATATACACTCAATATATATGCAGGGTATGAGGAGAAGATATGGCTGATAAAGTAATCATAGAAAAGGGGCTTGAGTCAATAAGTATAAACCTGCATGAACTCAAAAAAGCATCCGATATTACCTGGCAGGTTTATCAGAAAGATGTGCGTTCCAGAAGATTCGTGGAGAGAACGCTCCATGTTATTATTGAAGCCACTCTTGATATCGCCCATCATATTATATCAAGCGAAGGCCTGCGAGAGCCCTCAACATACCGAGAGGCCTTTGTCGTTTTATCTGAAAACGGGATAATTCCTGAGTCTGAACTGAATGAATTTGAAAAAATAGCGATGTTCCGCAATCTCCTTGTTCATTATTACGAAAAAGTGGATGACGAAATTGTATTCGGCATATTTAAAAACAGGCTTTCAGATTTTGAAAGGTTTATTAAATATATTCTGAAATACCTGGAAGAGTAAAACTGAATACTGCGGCAGTTACACTGCCCTCCCTGATAAAAACAGAAAAGTCCACGAACAGAGATTACCTGGTCGTCTGCGGCAGCCCGTAATGACAGGGAGATGCCGAACTTCATCTCCCACCACCCTCCCCTGAACCGGGGGAGGTGGCCGAGCGAAGCAAGGCCGGAGGGGGTCACTCCATGCAGCCCCTCAGCGAGGCACGGACGCCGAGCCGTAATTGTGGATGAAGTTACACTTTATTCATTGACAGGTTGCAATCATACCCTGTCTTTCCAGTATTCCGGGTCACGATGAAGATGCATTACAGCGATTATGAAAATGAAGCCGTCTTCATGTGAATATAAAACGCCGTAAGGAAATCTTTTCACCAGAGAACGCCTGACATCACCCGTCATTGTTGTCCATCCGCCAGGCATTGTACAGGCCCGCTGAACAGCGCTATATACCTCAGCGGCAAGATCTATTCCGAGTCCGGTTTCGATCTCTTCATAGTACGCGACAGCATCATCGAGTTCTATTACAGCATCCGGGTGGAAGATAAAATTCATTTCCGGTATTTTTCAATAATCGATGTGAAGACCTTTTCTCCATCAACGCCGCTGACCCTGCCGGACCTGAGATCATCAAGACGCTTCTGCGCAAGCACTGCCCATTTACCATCAATATGAGATTCCGGCGGGTTCAGCGAGTGAAGAAGTATGTCAACAAGCATAATTCTGTCCTCAATCGGAAGGGAAACTGCCTTATCAATAATGTTTCCAGTATCCATATCATCACCTGCATTAATCATTTGTTATGAAAATAGGAAATAAGGCGCCAAATGTCAAGAGAATATGATATGCCGCTTAAAAATCCCCTGCGATCTGCGCCGCCCCGAACTAACAGGATCTTTGCGCGGCAACACGATGTTGCGAAAAAGCCGGCCTTTGGTAAGGGGGCTGGCAACGGTTGAAGGGATTCCATGCAGCCCCTCAGCGATGCCGAGCCGTTCCGACCCGTAGGGAAGTGGGAGGCATGATGCGATTTTTTTACAAATGCAACCAATATATAGTTGCATTTATTTGTTTTTTTTCTATATTGAATAAATGAGCAAACATGAAAAATTATTAAAACGGTTTTTATCCAAACCTAAAGATTTCACCTATAACGAATTAATGACTTTATTGAGTGGATTGGGGTATTCAGAGTGTACAGGAGGTTCTACTTCCGGGTCACGTGTTGCTTTTATTAACAATAAAAACCAACATATTATTCGTTTACACAAGCCCCATCCACACAATATTCTTAAGAGTTATCAAATTGAATTGATTGAAGAAGAATTAAGAAATATTGAGGTAATATCATGAAAGACATATTAAACTATAAAGAATTTATTGGTTCCGTCCACTTCAATAGCGATGACGAAATTTTTTATGGCAAAATCGAAGGAATTAATGATCTTGTTACTTTTGAAGGAAAATCAGTCAAGGAACTTCTTGCTTCTTTCAAAGAAGCTGTTGAGGATTATATTGTTCTTTGTAAATCGAATAAGAAACCAGTTTATAAATCCTATAAAGGAAGTTTTAATGTAAGGATATCCCCCGCCCTGCATAGAAAGGCGTTTGAAAAAGCATTGTCTCTTGGGATTCCATTAAATCAACTCGTTCAAAAGGCTATTGAAAACGAAGTCTCATCAAATAAATAAAAAGAAAGCTGACACCTTCATATAATTCGAAGTCTCAACGTCACTGCCCAAAATTATCCGGCAAACCTTGAATAACGGAAACACCGGGGACATGCGGTCCATCTTCGGGACAGATACAAATAGCGGTAACGGTATTGCCTCCCCCCTCACACAACAAACATGGGACGGCAGAACTTTATTTTGTACCGGTTTTCACACACCCTGCAGCCCATCTCCAGATGAATTTGTGTGCACTTCACCCCCTCCTCGGTCCATATCCTTTGAAGATGTATGGGCGCGCCGCAATGGCAGGACGACAGCATCACCAATTCCAGTACCACATCGGACACCTGAACATGTTCAATCCGCGTATCGAAGATACAGTCCTCCCTGAGGACATCAAGAAAATCATGGATGAAGCGGATGGTGTCCAGAGACTTTTTCACGGCAAGGGAGCGGCCGGTTTTCGTATAAAATCTGCGCCCGGCATATCGCGCATAGGTTAATTCAACAGTCAGTTTGGTAATCATTTCTGCCGTGAGCCCCTGACCGCGCAAACCAGATTTGATAAAATAATTGGCGATACCGAGGAGCCCCATTTTGTCCAGATTGTCGGCATCAAAAAGCACCATGCTGAGGGGCGTTTTCCCGCAATCGTCGTTATAAAGCTGAAGGATCGCATCAGACACATCCTCCACGACTTCCCGGCTCTGGCCGTTTTCTCCTGCCAGTTCTTTCAGCACTTCAATAGAGCGTATCTCTTCCGGTTTATTTCCTTCATGGTACGTTCCGCCATGGAATTTTCCTGCATCATGAAACAGCGCTGCAAGTTCGGCACGGAGAGGATCGACACCTTCATTCACAGCCAGACGCACCGCGTACGCGGCAACCCTTTCAAGGTGTCCCATCAATGTATCCGGCTCCAGGGGGGTTTCATTATATGCAGCTTCTTCCATTCTGATATACTGACAGAGTTTTTTATGGAGGGGAGCTAATTCCACATTAGAGACCGGCGCATAAGAATTCTTTGCGTTTGTTTTTTTCCTGCCATTCATACAGTATATCTTTAACCCGCTATCCATCCTGTGTGATTACGACTGCACCTGATAAAACTCAGGCACAACAATGACATCGCAACTTTTTCAGAATGTATATTCACACCGCATCGTCAAGCTCATTTTAATGCAGGATTGTATGCAGAGCCGACGCAGTAAAATATTGATCGCAGTACACCGGGGCCGTTCCAGGCGCGCTTCAACGAAACACTCCCGCCGGGAAAAGCGGGAGTGTTTTTGTTAGCGTGTGACTATACGGAATTGAAGACGCCGCATCATTCCTTTTTCCTTATAACCGATTCCACGATCATTCCCACGACAAGGATAACCGAAAACGCGACCGTGATGATGAGGATTGTGTTGTAACTGAGATTGAATTTTGTATACATGTCCCCAAACAGCAGAACAAACGCAAAAAACCAGAACATAAACAGGATTATATTTAATATCTTCATGTTGTACCCCACGAATTTTTTATTTTCAGCCGGGTCGGCGCGGAGCCTCCGCAGGCTTGATGGCGATATGGCTGCCGGGGGTTACATAAAGGTTGATGAACTCCAGCGGGGATATTTATCCTGGAAAGCGGCGACACTCCCGGCGTACACGGCGGGCCCGGGGCGAACATCGCCGGGGATGATTTTATTATTCGGCAGTCCGGACAGAACACAGTATTGCGGCAGGTTTTTATGCTGTACTGCAGGGAGTACCGCGAAACCGGAATCTTCTGCCCAGTGAGCATGACTGGCTTTCCCCTCCACGGGGGGAGCGCTGAACGCGGGATGCAGGGACACAGGCTGTTGCATCAACAACATCCCCGCTATAACACAGAAGGTAATTACAGACGATCGTTTTGAGAATCTGCTCATGTCCCGGTCCGATTACCGCTCAATATTCCCGAATGGTGATTCTTATAAAAATAGTACTCCCGGTAATTTCAATTCCCCTGTCAAGAAATAATTTAACCGGAGAGGCGCAATTTCGCAGTATGTGAAATGAATGCCGTCTCCCTGAAAGAATGTGCGGAAATTATGGTTTAAAAAAAGCGGATACTACCCTGACCTGCTATCGTAAATACTGACAGGCCAGCGCCGCCACCCCGGCCCTTCTCACAAGCTCATAATGGTCGCAATCTTCAAATGTCTTTATATGGACGGCGCCTTCAATACGGGCATATCCATCGGGGACCATGCCGTCATTATTAACGCCGTACACCTTTTTCAGCACCTGCCATCCCGCCGGGAGCTCTCCCAGGGCCCCGAAACCACCCGTTCTGCTCATGCCGCCGTCAATGGTGTAGATACGGCCGCCGGAGACAAGGAGGGAACCTGATATGGGGCAGGTTATATTAAATTCAGCGCACCGTTTCGGTGACAAATCGGAAATCGCATCCTTTGCCCCCACAAACAGCCCCGCCCATTCAAATGAATCCGCAAGGGGTGATCCTTTATGGGGCGTCCCAAGGGTAACAAGGGCCGTTACTGTTCCGGGATTGTCGCATAGAAACCTCCTCGATGTGAGCCCTCCCATACTGTGGGCGATGATATTGAAACGGTCTCCCAGGCCGTATTGTTTCAATATGCCG
>JAKQCH010000225.1 GCA_029573825.1 Spirochaetota bacterium
AAAGTAAAATTTTTACTTTTTGTCAATGTATTTATCACATCAGGTATTCAATAAAAGATTTTTCCATGTACGTGAACGAGTTTATTCTTTATATTGACAATTCAAAAATCCGGCATGATACTGCTCATTCCAATAATGATCGGGAGATTACCACGGTGACATTGATAGAATCCTGTCGTGACGCGATTGAAGAAGTCTACATTTCAATGCCGGTACGGAAAATTGACGACCACTACATGTCAATTATTCTCCGGAATACCCTGCACCTGGAAATAGGTCTGGATTACCGCTCCCTGGAATCACGAACAATGGATGATTTCAGGTCCCTCGCGCGTCAGCTTAAAAACGCGGGCATCAGAACAACCGTTCACGCCCCCTTCAACGAGCTTTTTCTCGGAGCACCGGACCGTATCATCCGTCAGGCGGCCATTGAGAGGATGGATTACGCATTTTCTGTCGCTGAACTTTTTTTCCCCCGGGCAATTGTGGTGCACCTGAATTTTGAGGAACGGCGTTTCCGGTACCTCTATGACGAGTGGATGAATAATATCATCCCGAACCTGAAACGGTACGCCGACAGGTGCGGGGAAATGGGAGCGGTCCTTTCACTGGAAAATGTTTACGAGGAAGTTCCTGACGCGGTGGTAGATGTTTTCTCACGGCTGAAGGGATATCCCGCGCAGCTGTGCCTGGACGTCGGACATGTATCGGCGTTTTCAGATGCGTCACTGCCTGCATGGTTTGAGGCGGCGGGTCACTGTATCGGCCACTTCCACCTGCACGACAACGACGGTACCGGCGACCAGCACCGCCCAATCGGCAGCGGCACTATTGACTTCGGCCTTGTGGGTAATTTTATTGCTTCCATGAAATCGCGCCCTCTTATCACCCTGGAGCCCCACCGGGAGGAGGATATATGGAAGACATTGAAGGGTTTTTCATCAACAGGGCTTCTTGAAATAATAAAGGAAAAGAATACATCTTCACGGTGAAAACGTCACAGGCAGTCCCATCCGTACCCGCACTGCCCTCCCCCGATGCATGCCGGGGGTCCATGATGGGGAAGTCTTCAGCAGCCTTAACGCCTCCTCATCGCACCCGTCGCCGATACCCCGTACCACCTGCAGCTCAGAAAGCGTACCATCCGTTTCCACAATGAACTGCAGATACACCGTACCCCCTGTCCCCTTTTTCCGGGCTTCCGGAGGGTAGCGCAGATTCTGATGAAGGTACTGCAGAAAAAACCTCATTCCACCGGGAGGGACCGGTTTATCCGATACCCCTGAATATATCCTGACCTCTCCGGTATTACCCGCAGCACTCATAAATATCATAAAAAACACCACCGCACATATTTTCAGAATACTGCGTGAAATCATATCTTCTCCATTCCGGAATATTTATATTTTTCTCCGACAATGTATCATACTGCCATGCTGTACTGCCTTCGCCGCACACTGTAAAGAATAATACGAAATTATTACTTGCAATTTTAAAATCTTCCGATTATTTCTTCCACCACGCTGGTTTTATATATTATAAACACGCGCTGCCATTGAAAATTTTTTTTACAATCACATATCATGCTGTTCCATACAAAAATCAAATAGCCAGTGACTACCAATCATTACGGAGGATGTATGTTAGATATTATTTCATTGTTTCCGGAAAAACAGGACATACCTGAAAAATTCAGCATCAGTGAAGTGACCCAGAACCGGTATCTGGTAAACGGCCAGATAAGGACCTGGAACGGGCCCCTTGAGGAGGTGTATTCTCCGGTGTGCGTACGGGAGAAGAATTCCCTTTCAAGGGTACTCCTCGGGCACCATCCGCTCCTTACCGAAAACGAAGCGATGGAAGCCCTTCAGGCAGCAGTGAAAGCTTATGACGGCGGCATGGGGGCATGGCCTACGATGTCCGTGGAAGAACGGATCCAGCATGTCCGGGAATTCGCGTCCCTCATGAAAGGGAAGCGGGAAGAAGTCGTCCGGCTTTTGATGTGGGAGATCGGGAAATCCTACGCCGATTCCCAGAAGGAATTTGACAGAACATTCCAGTATATCATGGACACCATTGACGCCCTCAAGGAACAGGACAGGGTGGCTTCACGGTTTACCATTGAAGAGGGTATTATAGGGCAGATACGGCGTTCACCTCTCGGCGTGGTGCTCTGCATGGGGCCGTATAACTATCCCCTCAATGAAACATTCGCTACCCTCATTCCGGCACTCATCATGGGGAACGCCATTATTTTCAAACCTGCGCGGTTCGGCGTCCTTCTGTATGAACCGCTCCTTGAGGCGTTCAGGGACGCGTTCCCAAAAGGCGTGGTGAACACCGTGTACGGCGACGGGGAGGCAGTGATACTCCCCATGATGCGTACGGGACTTATCAATGTCCTGGCTTTCATCGGGAGCAGCCGCGTGGCCAATATTCTGAAAAGCAATCACCCGAAACTCAACCGCCTCCGCGGGGTCCTGGGACTTGAAGCAAAGAATGCCGCCATCATCCTTGAAGATACCGACATGGACACTGCGGTGCAGGAAAGCCTTCTGGGGAGCCTCTCCTTTAACGGTCAGCGATGCACGGCGCTGAAAATAATATTTGTCCACGAAAATATCGCGGAGACCTTCATCAAGCGTTTCAACACCGCCCTGAAGGAACTGAAGTTCGGCATGCCCTGGGAGGAGAATGTTAAAATTACACCCCTTCCGGAGAACGGGAAAACTGAATACCTGAAGGCCCTTGTGGAGGACGCGGTGCAGCACGGGGCATCAGTCATGAATGAGCAGGGAGGAGACCATGCGGGAACATTTTTCTACCCGGCGCTCCTGTATCCTGTAAATGAAAAAATGAGAGTATATCATGAAGAGCAGTTCGGCCCGGTCGTTCCGGTAATCCCCTTCAAGGACGTTGAAACGCCCATCAACTACATTGCAGATTCACCATACGGACAGCAGCTTTCAATTTTCGGCCGCGACAGCGGCAGGATCGCGTCCCTCATTGACCCCCTGGTAAACCAGGTATGCCGGGTCAACATCAACACCCAGTGTCAGCGGCAGCCGGACACCTTCCCTTTTACCGGCAGGAAGGATTCCGCCGAAGGGACGCTCTCCGTTTC
>JAKQCH010000259.1 GCA_029573825.1 Spirochaetota bacterium
GCCTCAGTAACACTTTCAGCCGGGTTCCGATATCAGTATCTTGATATGGAGATTGACGAAACCTATAATAATAGAACCAAAAATATGGACCACACGTTTTATGGTTTCACGTTTTCCGCAGCATACAGTTTGGAACTATAACCACTTCCCGGGGGACACCGTGTCCCCCGCATCTCTACAACCTCTTCCGAAGCAGTTCTTTAATCTGTTCAAGGGTAAAAGAGACCGGACTATTCTTACTGTCTGAGACGGCAGCTATGGGGTCGATATCATCCTCCCCGATCCTGAATGCGCCGGGCCGGGAATACCAGGGACTTCAATCAAGTGATCTATCAGTTCCACCAGGGCATCACAGGCCCCCTGTCACATCCCCTTCACTGCGTCCCCCGAGGAGGGCCACCACACGGGCACATTTCATGAACAGGGCGATATCATCCCGCTGCCGTAAAAGGCCGTTCCCCGCAATGGCATACTGTGCGGTTCAATGCTCACTAACGTAAAAGGGGCTGTTCCAGTTTCCTGAAACAGCCCCTTTGAAACGATGCATCCCCGAGGGGATTCGAACCCCTGCTGCCGAGATGAAAACCCGGTGTCCTAGACCCCTAGACGACGGGGACAAAATGAGCCGCCGGGGAATTGAACCCCGGACCCACTGCTTAAAAGGCAGTTGCTCTACCGACTGAGCTAGCGGCTCGAAGTCGCTTCCCGATGGAAACCAATTTATAAATCAGTGTTTTTTACTGTCAAACAAAAATACCAAAAAAAACACTTTTTTTACAGAACCTTCAGAATTGTTCTCTTTTAAAGCCTGACTGCGGAAGGTACCGCAGCTTCCTGAGGCAAATTGCGAAGATGTACAGAACCTATCGCCCTGTACACGACTTTCAAGAAATTTTTTTATTTTCGCACTTTTTTTTACCGGGGGATAGTGTTCTTCCTGTCCGGCCCCACGGAAACAATAGAGACCTTCACGCCAACCTGCTCTTCAATAAACTCAATATACTTTTTCGCGTTCACGGGAAGTTCATCGTATGAAGTGCAGGCGGTAATGTCCTCATCCCAGCCGTCCACTTCAATATACACCGGCTCGACGCGGTGCAGCATGGTTGAAGGGAAATAGTCGAAACGCTCGCCATCCAGCATGTATCCCATAGCGACTTTTATCTTCTTTATCCCGGAAAGCACATCCAGTTTGGTGAGAGCAATCGAGGTAAGCCCGTTCACCCGCTTCGCGTGACGCAAAAGCTGCATATCAGGCCAGCCGCAGCGCCGCGGACGACCTGTTGTGGCACCATATTCCGCGCCCTTTTCCCGAAGGAGCGTCCCGTACTCGCCGGTGTCTTCCGTGGGGAAAGGACCTTCCCCTACCCTGGTCACGTATGCCTTGGTGATTCCCACAACTTCGCTTATATCGGACGCGTTCAGCCCCGTTCCCAGGAGCGCCCCGCCGATAGTGGGATTTGATGACGTTACAAAGGGATATGTCCCGTGATCAATATCGAGGGCCGTTCCCTGGGCCCCTTCAAGGAGGATATTTTTCCCCTGCTCGAGGGCCATGTGGAGATAATACTGGGTGTTGACAATCATGTCCTTCGCGAAATCACGGAATTTCTGTATGATATCCATGATTTCATGAATGGTATATGTTTTTCCGTTATAAATTTTTTCGAGGTGCAGATTTTTCAGCTTTAACTCAGCTTCAAGGCGTTCACGGAGCATGTCCTCATCAAATATTGTACCAATACGGATACCGTTCCGCAGCATTTTATCAGAATACGCAGGCCCTATGCCCCTTTTTGTCGTACCGAGCTTTCTGGTCCTGAACTCCTCCATGGCGCCGTCAACTTCCTTGTGGTACGGAAGAATCATGTGTGCAGCGTCGGATATGAGGAGCCTCTTTTTAAGATCACTGAACTGCTTT
>JAKQCH010000260.1 GCA_029573825.1 Spirochaetota bacterium
GACGGGAGCCTGACCGATGAAGATATTTACGCGAAAATCCTTGAGGATGACAGCAGGGATAAAATTCAGGATTCCATTGAAATTCTCGGGGAGGATAAAAAGTCTTCCGATGAAGGACCACTTGGAATTTCCAATGCCGAATATGATAAAAAGCAGAAAGAGGAAGAGGAATTCTATGAAAAATTCCTTAAACACGAAAGAAGAATCAGGAAGGAACTGCCAATCCTGAAAGTTACATACGACTTTTCCCGGCTCCCTGACGAATTCAGCCTCTCGCGGGACAAGAATATTCTTGAGTATTCCTTTTACCGGTATAAGCCCATTCTGGAAAAAGCCAACGGTTTTATCAAGACACGGCACGTCCGCGATGCCCTGAATTATTATAAAACAGTGATGCAGCAGAATATTCCCCCGGAATTCAAGGTCATGATCCGGAAAAACATCAATGACCTTACCGAATACCTTGAAAAATATCTCTCAACCGACTGAGCGATCTTCACTGCTCAGACATATCGACATCCTGTTCCCGCAATAAAAGCTTGACACCATCTCACTAAGTTTGTACAATTATAACAGCTGGTACAGATTCAGCTGCGGGAGGGGTATAGGGAACGCATGTCAATCCTTAGAGTAACAACGACCGGTTCGTACAGAAATCCGTACAGTTCCTTTGTGGACAGCAGAGGGAAGAGTGATCCTTTACGGTTCATGAAGCGGTTCAGCGCTGACGTGCGGCCGCCCCGTTATTCGGATAATTCAGCTAACGATGATCCCCTGACCCCGATGCGGAGATTCAGGAAAGACGTATCACCTCCCCGTTTTTCCAGGGCCGGCCAGAATATCTTCCGCCCGGAAAACTCCGGGAACACAGCTTTCTGGAGAACGGGTTCGCCGGAAAGCGACAGAAGGAGTACTGCAATAAACGCATATCAGAAAATAAAAAACCCTTATACCCTCGGTTCACAGTTGAATGTTTTTGACCGCTAAACAATAACGGTGTCAAAAATACCTTTTCCTTTTTTTATTCCACAAACCATATAATAAGTGATTTATTGCTGAATATAATTTTTCCACTTGCCGATTTTTACAGTAATGAGAAAACATTTCCAGACAATACAGTTTAAAAAGTCTGTTGTAGTGCGTATTATTGCATAAGAGAAAAAAAGTGTTGTAAATAAGCCTTTAAGGCAGTTTTTTATTGCATAAAAATCAAATCCGTGCATTTTGTCGTACAGTTGCTATTTCCGGATAAGCAAAAAAAGAGATATAAAGAATGCCAACGCCATCAACACAGTTTAAAGTTGAAAACTATGTAGCGAAATCATTTATTATCGTTGAAGGCAAAAAAAATGCAGGCAACTTCTATATAATCAGAAGCGGGAAGGTACGCCTCTCCAAAGAAAATCCTGTATCAGCGGAAGAGCCTTATACGGTCATCGGCCCCGGAGATTTCTTCGGCGTAATTTCCTGCATGAGCGGTCACGCGCGTCTTGAAACTGCGATCGCCCTGAGTGACGTTTCTCTCATTTCCGTCGAGAATGAACAGTTCGGCGTGCTGATTCAGAAAAATCCTGCCATCGCGATGAAAATAATCCGTTTTTTCAGCAGGAAACTCAGAGATTTCGATACCGCCATTACCCGTCTCACATTCAAGGACTCTGTTGAGGAGGACCCCTCCCATCTCTACAATATTGCCGAGTACTACCTGAAGAACAAGTCATATAAACATGCCGTTTACGCATACCAGCGCTTTGTGCAGTACTGCCCGAACCACCCGAAACGCGAAGATTCGCTGAAAAAGCTGAAAGCGCTGAAGGCGCCCTTTAAAATTGACGATCCCCCCAGCGCAGGAAGCCTTTCCCGGTCCTATCAGGACAACACCATGATATTCTGTGAAAACGAGCTGGGAAATGAACTCTACATCATTCAGGGGGGAAAGGTAAAAATAACCAAAATCGTCAATGAAGAAGTACTCCTCGCGGTGCTGAAGCCGGGAGATATTTTCGGAGAAATGGCGCTTCTGGAAAACAAACCGAGGAGCGCCTCTGCGATTACCTTTGGCGATGTAAACCTGCTCGTTATTAATAAACAGAACTTTGAAGGCATGGTACAGGCCCAGCCGCAGCTTGCCACACGGCTGATACAGCTCCTCAGCGAACGGATTTGGACTGCCTACCGGCAGCTGGAAAACCTGATGATAAACGATAATATCGGCAGGATATACGACACACTGCTGCTCCAGATAGAAAAGCAGAAGATAAAAGTGACCCCGCGCCTCGCGCACAATTTCGAGTTCGGTGTCAAAGAGCTCCTCAACATGGTAGGGTTTCCTTCCGAAAAAGGCGAAGTCTTTGCGGTGCAGCTCCTTGAAGACAAACACATCAAGCTCGAACAGGGCAAGATCATCTGCACCGATGTGGAAGAGCTGGAAAAGACCGTTCATTTCTACCGAAAAAAATCCGCCATGGAAAGGAAGCGTGAGGCCAGCAAGAATATCTAAAATTATTATTGCCGCCCTGATTCTTTTTGTCCTCGCATCCGCGGCAGGCATTACCCTCTTCGTGTATTTTTTCCCGCGGGAACGGCTGTTATCACTTATCACCACACATGCAGAAGATTTCCTGAAACGCAAAGTCTCTATCCGCGAAGTCGATTACGGGCTCCGGGGAATACTGCTGCGGGAAGTAATACTGTATGACGGCAAAACGTCGAAAGATGAAGTGTTAGCCAGAGCCCTCGAAGGGAGGGTAAACTTTTCGATAAGCTCACTTTTCAGGAACAAGTTCGACATCAACTATATCACCATCAAAAACCTTGACCTCACCATTGAATATAAAAACGGCGAGTCCAATATCGCCCGCCTTATCAATGATATACATCAGCAGGACTCGTCAGATACAAATCTGTCCTATATAACGCTCGATAAAGCACGTATACATCTGAAGAATCCGAAAGAAAGCCTGCGGCCCCTTACGGGTTCCTATCTCATAAGCGCTGTTATCAACCTGTCCCGGAAAGACATGCTCGAAATCACCGACTGCGCCATTGTGCTCCCTTCGAAGCGGGGAACAATCAGGTCCGATACGATACTGATAAAGGGACTCGACAAAAATTTTATTCTGACTTCAGACCTTGACCTCGATGCCTGCGCGCTGCCATGGGTGTATACCTGGGGCGACGATCTTTCCCTTCCATTTCAGAATTTCAATGGAAACGTCAGCGGGCTCACGATAACCCGGTCCGCAGTAAAGGGAAAAGCACGGGGCACATCGCTTCTGACGAACTCACAGCTCCTTTCCGTGAACGGGAATTGCACCGTTACTATCCCGGAGAAGCATGTGTTTATAACCAGTGTTGAAGGTTCAATGAACGATTCTTCGACATTTCTGAACGACCTCAGGATCATTCCCGGCAGGGGGATCATAAAACTCTCGTTAAAAAATATCAGCGTCAATCTTCGCGACATTGACGGCCTGCTGCCCTTTATGCCGAGAGAGGCCTTCGGATTTGCCGCGGGGTGGTACAATTATGAGAACGGCCGTCATTCCGGAGAGCTGAAGATTAAGGACGGGGGGCTCGGATCATCAGGGAAACTGATATCAAAGATTAACGACACCATTATCATCAGAAACAACACCCTGCAAAAGGAAAATATCTCCATGTCAATACTGGAGAACCCGGCTTCGGTGTCAATCGCGACCCTTGACGGAAACTTCAGGCGGTTTGTGATAAACATCGCTTCGAAAAAATTCACCCTCCCCTCCGGGGATAATAAAAAAAGCGGCTTCACCATGGCCGGCGTTGATGTCACGCAGTTCATATCGGGGAGAGTTACCGTTGAAAAGCTCACTGTTGACGATATTACACTGCAGGAGTCTTTCATACAGTATCATCTCACCGGCAAGCAGCTGACACTGGACAGGTTTAACATGAAACTCTTCGGGGGAAATGTCAAAGGGACCGGTGTTGTCGATTTTTACCGGAATTCCTTTGGTGTCGATCTCTCTCTGGGTTTTGACAGGATGAAGGTCCAGAACATAGCAAACCTCAGCAAAAAAATGAATAACCGTTTTTTTGGAACCGCCACCGGCAGCGCGGAAGCATCATTCCGGGTAATCGGAGGTGCGGATATCACGAAATCGCTGAAAGGAAAGATGGAGTTCACCATTCATAACGGCAAGGTGGCAAATACCGGCATACAAAACGGCCTGGGGATATGGCTCTCGGAATTAAAGTATAAGCTGAAAGACCTGGAATTTAATACAGTACATGGAAACTTCAACATCATCGGAAATAATTACTACATCAATTCATTCAGCTTCACCGCCCCTGATATCAGGCTGAATCTTGCGGGATACCTGAACAAAAGCCTTGAGGGTGACATTAAGATGGACCTTGAGTTTACGAAAAACTTCATTCTTGACCTCCCCAACCCTGCCTTCCTGCAGCTGAACAAGTACAGGCAGGGGGGATGGTACAGCATCCCCTTTCACCTCAAAGGGAATGACATCACCGAAAGCAAAAACATCAGGCGGCTGAAGTAGCCCTATTTCAGCTCACTCCTGATTTTATTCATAAGACCGCCCTTCGAGATAATGTCCTGCATGAACGGGGGAAATGGTTTTGCGGTGTACTCCTTTCCCGTGGTAAGGTTCTTTATTTTCCCGGAATCGAACTCAATCTCTATTTTGTCTCCCGGTTTGATATCTTCAGCGGCTTCCGGGGACTCAACAATGGGGAGCCCGATATTGATGCTGTTGCGGTAAAAAATCCTCGCGAAGGACTTCGCAATCACGCAGGATATATTCGCCGCCTTGATAGCGATGGGAGCGTGCTCCCTGGATGATCCGCAGCCGAAGTTATTGCCCGCCACAATCACATCACCCATGGATATTTTATTCATGAACTCCGGGTCCGCATCCTCCATGCAGTGAGAGGCCAGTTCCTTCGGATCGGAGGTATTGAGGTACCGGGCGGGTATAATTTCATCGGTGTTGATATCGTTTCCAAACTTCCATGCGTTGCCGTGTGCTATCATAATTATCTCTTATCCTCTCATTCCATTAATCAAGTTCGTCAGGATGGCAAATCACGCCCTTAACCGCCGATGCTGCCGCGACAGCAGGATTTGCCAGATACACTTCACTCTTCGGGTGGCCCATGCGTCCCACGAAATTACGGTTTGACGTCGCGAGGCACCGTTCCCCCTCCGCAAGAATTCCCATGTGGCCTCCGAGGCACGGTCCGCAGGTAGGCGCCGACACCGCTCCCTCCGCTTCGAGGAAAATACTCAGCAGCCCCTCTTTCAGGGCCATTGCATACACTTCCTGGGTTGCGGGTATCACTATCAGCCGCACATCCTTATGAACTTTCCGTCCTTTCAGCAGTTCCGCGGCCACACGAAGGTCTTCTATTCTACCGTTGGTGCAGGAACCGATGAATACCTGGTCGATCTTCACGCCGCTTTCCCGCGCGGGTTTCGCGTTTGAGGGAAGGTGGGGATATGCCACAATGGGCTCAACCTTTGTCATGTCGTATTCAATTATGTCGATATACTTCGCGTCACTGTCGCTTGTATACACGGTAAAGTCCGCGCCGGTCCGTTTCTTCACATATTCCAGCGTCTTCTCATCGGGAGCGATAATGCCGTTCTTGCCGCCGGCTTCAATTGCCATGTTCGCCATGCTGAGGCGCTCCTCCACGGTGAGGACGCTGATGGCCTCTCCGGTGAATTCCATAGCGCGGTACAGGGCGCCGTCCACGCCGATATTGCCGATGGTATGGAGGATAAGGTCTTTGCCGGTCACGTATTTGTTCAGCTTCCCTTTATACACGAATTTCATGGACTCCGGTATCCTGAACCAGGCTTTTCCCGTGGCCATGGCAGCTGCCATGTCAGTTGAACCTGAACCCGTGGAGAACGCTCCCAGGGCGCCGTAGGTGCAGGTATGAGAGTCGGCGCCGATAATAACCATACCGGGCCTCGCGAGCCCCAGTTCCGGAAGCAGGGCATGTTCAACCCCTACTCTTCCCACATCATAGAAGTGGCGTATATTCTGCTCCCGTGCGAATTCACGGAGAACCTTCACCTGTTCAGCGGATTTAATATCTTTATTGGGGGTAAAATGGTCCGGAATCAGGGCAATTTTTTCATTGTCAAACACCTTCGGTATTCCCAGGTCCCTGAATTCCTGTATCGCGATAGGAGCGGTAATATCATTTCCGAGGACAAGATCAACCTGTGCCTCAATCAGTTCCCCCGGCTCAACGGATTCTTTCCCTGCATGCGCTGCAAGAATCTTTTCGGTAATCGTCATTCCCATGCTGTAAACCTCGGATAGTAAAATCGTGTAATCAGAAACCGGCGGGGTGCGCCATGTTCTGCGCAATTTCCTGCCTGCGACATTGCCGGTTATAAAAATCGAATTTGCAATGTCAAATATGACTTGAAAAAAATCAAGTCCCTTTTAATTATTTTAGCACAAAGACCGCATCAGCACAAGTTCCGGAGAAAAAAAGCTGATCTCGATGTTCACGGGGCTCTGACCCCGAATTCCTTTTCAGAAGCGCGGGGTGATACAACTCTATGAATGAAATCGGCATAATCGGCGGCGGGGCAATGGGTTCCATCTTCGCATACTTCTTTCAGAAAAGCAATATGGCCCCCGTCATATACGAGAAGGAACCCCGCCTGGGAACATTGCTTTCGGAGGGGATTATGGTCACCGCCGGGAATACATCGGAATCCATTGCCTTCCGGGCAGGCTCTGACCCTGAAATCCTCGCCCCCTGCAGCACCATAATCGTCTTTGTGAAAAGCTACGCCACCGGCGATGCGATGCGCGATATCGCCCCCGTCATAAAGAAGGATACGGTCATTGTCTCCCTCCAGAACGGCCTGGGGAACAGGGAAGTAATAGAGGAATTTGCCGCTCCGGGAAGGATCGTCTACGGGTCCACCTCCATCGGCGCATACAGGAGCGCCCATCACGCTCTCATACTGGGAGGCATGGGGGACACGGTCATCGGTGGAACGTCCGAAAAGGCCGTTGAAGGCGTCGCAGCCCTTCTCCGCGGCGCCGGGCTCCCTGTCACAGTAACCCCGGACCCGGAACAGACAGTGTGGCGGAAGGCTATCATTAACGCCGGCATTAATCCCCTGGGGGCCCTTTTCGGGATAGAAAACGGCAGGATCATTGAAAATCCCTTCTCCCAGGAACTTCAGATATCACTTGTCCGCGAAGCCGTCGCGGTGGCCAGGGCCATGGGAATTGATGTCAATGAGGATGAGATGCTCCAGACCACCGCTGATGTCTGCAGAAAAACCGCGGGAAACCGCTGCTCCATGCTGCAGGACATCGGGGCACACAGAAAAACCGAAATTGACAGCATTAACGGCGCGATCTGCGCGTACGGAGAAGGGGCTGGTGTCGCAGCCCCTGTGAACAGGACAATTTATCAGTGTATTAAATGCAGAGAGAGCATGTAAAGACAGCAGCGTCACCT
Source organism: Spirochaetota bacterium (assembly GCA_029573825.1). Taxonomy (GTDB): domain Bacteria; phylum Spirochaetota; class UBA4802; order UBA4802; family JAGODF01; genus JAKQCH01. The sequence goes on from JAKQCH010000260.1 coordinate 7,507, forward strand.
CTCTGCCGCGACCTCCCTGCCTTGTCGTCACAATGTCCCTGGCGCTTTTCTTAGTCCCTTTACAACGCGCCTTCATTCATCGTGCAGTTCCACCACTGACGTTCCTTCGTCCACACGATCGTTATTAAAGTAAACCATGAAATCCCCGAGGGCCAGATCAGACTTGACGGTGTTTTTTAAATTACTGATACTTTTCAGCAGATAATTTTTATCAAATCCCGGAACAGCCTTTTTGTGCGCTACGAGAATTGTATTATAATCACAGGTCTCGTTGGAGTATTTTACGGGAAACCGGTATATAAGGGGAAAGTTTTTTTTCTGCGAAAGATGAAAGGATGAATAGTGCCGCTGGTTCACGAAGATATAATTTGACACCAGAATTCCGTTATCAGCCAATCTGCTTTTCACAAGGCCGAAAAATTCAATGGTAGCCAGCTGCTTCGGCAGGTCCTCAACCTTTGATATACCTCCGTCCCCGGGGCCGTATGCGTCAAGAAATATTATATCATACCGCTTCTTTGTTTTTTCAAGAAACGCCCTTCCGTCATCGGTGAAGATTTTGTATCTGGGGTCTTCCTGAACATGGAAATATTTTCTGGCGACACTCACCACAACAGGGTCAATCTCTACGGCGTCGATATGCATCCGGGGATACTGTTTCCGCAAATATCTGGGTATCGCACCTGCCCCGAGGCCGATAATCAGGACCTTCAGTTCCTCCTGTGTGTCCCTGTCAAAAAATGTCAGGGGGACCATCATGCATTTCATAAAGGAGCTTATCAGTCTTGCGGGATCCTTCAAGTCGATCGTACCATGGGTATATTCGCTGTCTGAAGAATGAAATATCATGTCCCGAATGTTTCCGGTATCAGTGACGATCACTTTTTTATTGTATACGCTGTCATATCCGGCAATATTTTTCTGGGAAGGCTGCTCCGGATTCGAACATCGAATGACCGGAAACGAAAGAAAGATTGCACATAAAACCGGCACAATTGTTATTTTTATCATATACCATCCTGTATTCAGTTACCTCAGCT
>JAKQCH010000268.1 GCA_029573825.1 Spirochaetota bacterium
GACGGGACCCGGGTGCGCGAAATCACCTACGGAGGCTGCGGAAGCGGAACGAGGGTAAGGCTCTACTCCATAACCGGCGGCGGTCACGCCTGGCCCGGAGGCTCGCAGTATCTTGCAGAAAGATTCATCGGCAATGTGTCCCGCGACATCAACGCATGCGACGCCATATATGAATTTTTTTGCGATCGATAATGAAAAAATCAATATCACTGATTAATAAAATTAATTATTGACATGATTGTCCGAAAAATTACATTGAACAGTGCTCCCGAAGGGGATGGGGCTGTCCCAAAAGTCATCCCCTGGATGCTTTAACGCAGTAACGGGTTGCTAGCTCAACTGGTAGAGCAACTGACTCTTAATCAGTAGGTCCTGGGTTCGAGTCCCAGGCAACCCAAATATAACTCCTGAATGATTCAGGAATTGTGCTTCAAACCTTCTTCTCTGTTCCGCGTGTTACCCCGGTTTTCACCAAATCTTCACCATATCTCGTGTCCGGCTCGGGACTTGCAGTTGATTGATTGTCCTTCAGGACGATAGCATCATTGTGTCAAAGCCTGCAGTAAATAATTAATAATATCGATATATAAAATTTAAAAAAATAATATTGACATCATTAGACAGTATTCCAATATTTATTCAACTCTTCGAGTCCTGTCGCCTAAAATGCATATCATGGCGCATGACCAACAGGTTGGGAGGGAAACTTCCCCGCCTCCACGTATATGGGAAGAAGAGATATTCATCATTGCAGGACAGGCTGTATATGGGTATCTTTCTTTTCACTGCCGTTCGTTTCGATCAAGACGCACCCATATATCTGCATTGATTCATGCATGACAAGTATATCGTATGGAATTAATCGTAAGTTTACCATGATTACTATCATGGGTATGGAATCATTTTTTATCATGTTGACGATCATACTAATGGTAAAGGAGGTCATGAAAGTGGATAATACTATCCCGCGTTTGAAGCGGTGAAGCAGACCTGTTCCGGCCAGTTGGCGGTGCAGAGTTAATTATTTTAAGAGAATGGTTTCAGCCGGGGACAGGCCTGGCGGGTTGATTCCATCCGAGCGGTCAATCTTTCCAATGCGCTATTATTAGCCCTTCATTCGTTCAATCAGTCATTTGCGGGGCGAATCTTCAGTCAGAAAGATTTTCCGAACAGGAATCGCCGCGCCAAAGCTTCATGATAATACTTAATCATCCCCCCTGGACCGTATTAGCAAATAATATAATAACAATCTATTGGAGAACACTATGCCAGTTACCAGACGTGATTTTATGAAGCTGACCGGCGTTACCGCCGCCGGGGCTTTCTTTGGCGGCTCTACGTTCCTTACCGGTTGCAGGAGTTATCCTGACAAGCTGAGGGGCGCGAAGGAGAGCACCACCATATGCCCGTACTGCGGTGTTGGTTGCGGATTGATTGTGTCGTCCAGGGACGGAAAAGTCATCAACGTTGAGGGAGACCCCGATCATCCCATAAACCTCGGCACGCTGTGCCCGAAGGGAAACGCGATCTACCAGATAGCCCGAAATCCCATAAAAAGAAGGCTCGACAGGGTGATGTACCGCAAACCGATGAGCGACACATGGGAGGAGATTTCCTGGGAGAAGGCTATTGCCATGATAGCGCGCAAAATTAAGGACACGCGCGATGCGACATTCATTGATAAAGAAAACGGCGTCACCGTCAACAGGACCGAGGGGCTGTTCAGCCTGGGCGGCGCCGCGCTTGACAACGAGGAATGCTACGTTGTATCCAAGTTCGCGAGATTGCTCGGCATAAGCTACCTCGAACACCAGGCCAGGCTTTGCCACAGTTCGACCGTGGCCGGTCTTGCGGCGACTTTCGGCCGGGGTATCATGACCAACCATTGGATAGACATAAAGAACGCCGATGTCATTCTCGTCATGGGGTCGAACCCTGCGGAAAACCATCCCATTTCGTTCAAATGGATACAGAAAGCCCGCGACAACGGCGCTAAGCTCATCGTGGTCGACCCCCGCTTTACCAGGTCGGCATCCCTGGCTGACATGTACGGATCCATACGCCCGGGAACCGACATCGCGTTCCTCGGCGGGATCATTAATTACGCGCTGCAGAAAGACCGCATCCAGAAGGAATACGTGGTCGAGTACACGAACGCGTCGTTCCTGATTGACCCGAAATACGCCTTCAACGACGGTATTTTCTCCGGATACGACGGCGGGAAACGTGAGTACGACCGCGGCTCGTGGACATATCAGAACGACGAGAAGGGCGTTCCCAGACGCGACAGGAGCCTTAAAGACCCCCGCTGTGTGTACCAGCTCATGAAACAGCACTACGCCCGGTACACTCCCGAGATGGTCGAAAAAATTACCGACTGCAAAAAAGAGGTTTTTCTCAAAATAGCCGAACTGTTCACCTCGACGCACAAACCCGACAGGGTCGCCACGATATTGTACGCGAT
>JAKQCH010000148.1 GCA_029573825.1 Spirochaetota bacterium
TGTCAGGCGCTTCGGGAAAGGATGTGCCGTATAAATGCTCGTAATACCTGTTGATCGGCTGCCGGAGAAGATTCATCATGTTCCGCTGCATAACCGAAGGGTATGCCATCTCCCACCAGTCGTCCCCGGTATGATACGAGGCGCGATACCGCTCTTTCGAAGCAATCATTTCAAAGGAGCGTTTCGTCATCATGGTCCGGAGCCCCAGTGAACCACGAAGTCCCCGCAGGCCGGCGAAGTGGTCCGGATGCGCATGGCTGAGAAGCACCCGCGAAACCGAAAAGCTCCGTCCCTCCCCTCTGCACTGTTCCTGTATCGACCCGAATTCTTTACAAAATTTCCTTACCGCGTTCCTGTTCCCGTAACCCGCATCAAATACTATCCCGTCGGTTCCCGCAACCACATAGATATTCACCGGGGGCTTCAGGAGACCCAGGGCGCCCTTTTCTGTAATATTAAAAATTCCGTGGTAAACCTCATTGATCATAACGGTATCATATTGTACGCTTCAGAAGTATTATCATAATAAATTTCTTCACGGAAGATTGCGCGCTATCTCCCCCCTCATGTCCCACCGTTGTTGCGTACACTGCCGTCTCCTTCACCCTGCATGATTTCAAGGATTTCAATTGCACTGCTGATCAGCGCGGTACAGCGTGTTTCGAAAATACCTGATTCCCTGGCATGTGCAAGTCCTTCGGGTGTTGTGATATCTGCCGCGAGAAGCTCACGGCAGTTTACAGAACCGTTCTTCGCCGCAAACCGCCGCAAAAATTCCTTTGTGGTTACATACGATTCCAATGTCCTTTCCGGTATTTCAGTATTTTTCATACCAGACCGAAGCCCGATTACCATGACGGCACCTGTCACAGCGCCGCATGTCTGTTGCGAATAGGCGATACCCGCGCCAAATGCCGCAGCAATACTGCAGCAGGTATTTTTATCCATCCCCATATCAGGGCCAAAGAACGATAGTACCGCCTGGGCGCAGTTACACCCTTCCATAAACATTTTCCGCGCATACTCCACATGACTCATTTGATACTCCTTTGTTGTGTAACGGATCAGCAAAACGGACTCCGTCAGGTTTTTCCCATTTCCCGAACTTCACAATAATCAACAACGTCATTACAAGTTCTTCAACTATACAGATATGGGGGCTGAAGTCAATTCCAAAACACATCACAGTTCTCATCTCGCTCAATTCGGAGAACACGATTACCTGAATATCCCGATGCTGACATCTTGACATAATTTGTTTTATGCAGTATATTTCTGACAAAGAAACAGGGTACATTACAGGCAGGTTTACAAATAACCTGGACATTGAACATTCTTTTCCCGGATGGAATAGGCATTGAATAAATCACCGGAAACATTTGATAACACACAGGGCCCCGGACAGCTTTCACCGGGACAGCGAGAAGCATCATGCAGTGATTCATATCTTCAGAAAAAATATATGGACATCCTTCAGAATATCAGTGAAGGATATTATGAAACTGATATACAGGGCAACCTCGAATTCTTCAATGAGTCCCTGTGCAGAATACTCGGCTACCATACAATCGATCTTGCCGGAATGAATTACCAAACCTTCACCATCGGCGACGACCATCACCGGGTATTTGAAACTTTCAACAGTGTATACACCTCCGGGAAAGGTGTTGAGCTGTTCGAATGGAACATTAAAAGAAAAGATGGGAAAATCCGGCACGTTGAGGCATCAGCGTTTCCAATAATAAATGCCCCTGGAATCATAACAGGATTCAGAGGAATTATTAAAGATGTTACAAAAAGGAAGATGGCCGAAGACGCATTAAAAAAACGCGATGAAGAATACCGCCATCTTGTTGAAAACTCAAGCATGATAATATTTTCCACCGACACTGACCTGAATGTCACGTCAGTAAATCCCGTTATTCAGCATAAACTCGGATTTATCGAAGAAGACATGAAAGGAAATTCTATCAGGGATATCCTTTACCGGGACCCGGC
>JAKQCH010000278.1 GCA_029573825.1 Spirochaetota bacterium
AAGGGGGTAATCCGTTTACCCTTCTTGATTTTCTTTCTATCCAGAGGAACACCCTCATACGCGCATTCCAGCATCACGTGATATTCACTTGTATCAACATCCTCAGGATTATAAAACTGTGCGGGGTCTCCCTTGGCTGTCCGGATGATATCATCAAACTTCTCCCTCGGAACCATCTGGTTCCCGTTTCTGTCAACAATCTCTTTGAGATAACGGAAATGCCTGCCTCCTGTGGCGACATGAAGATCCTCATTGAGCTGCCTGATATAGGCCACCGCTTTTTCGGGCCTTTTATTCACAGGAGTATTGATAAATTCCTCCTCTCCCGCAAGGGGATAAAGAAGATCTCCGGTATAGTGGGCATTTTTGTGATAATTATATTCCAAACCGTAGGGGAGAAGAATACCCATGGCAACACCATGGGGAACACCGCATACTCCTCCTATCGCATGGCCGATATTATGCACAATGGCCACCATGGAATTTGAAAAAGCAACTCCCGCAAGCGCTGAACCATTCGCAAGGGCAAGGCGGGCCTTCACATCACCGGGTTTCTTGACCGCCCGGACAACATTCTGGCTGATAAGCTGAATTGCCGGTATCGCATAGGCGTCACTCAGCGGATTTTTCCCCATGCAGGTGTAGGCTTCACAGGCATGTGTCAGCGCGTCCATCGCGGTTGATGAGGTAAGGAATGACGGAAGTGTTTTTGTCATTCTTGAATCAAGTACTGCAAGGTCAGGAAGAAGAAAATACGACGTAAAGGCCATCTTCATTTTTCTCGCATGGTCAGCAATGACCGCCACAAGGGTCATTTCAGACCCGGTACCTGACGTAGTCGGTATAACAACGAGGGGATTCAGCTTCTCTGTGACCTTGCCGGCCCCCGTATAGCTCATCAGGTCATCTCCCCCGAGGGAAACGAGAATATTGACCGCTTTGGCGGTATCCATTACAGAACCCCCGCCTACAGCAATAATTGAATCACACTTTTTTGTTCGGTAAAGTTTCGCCACCCTGTTTACCACCGAAACATCGGAATCGGGTGGTACCGTGTCTTCAATTGCGGCGATCTTCACCTTCTTCCCGAGGGCAGTTCTGACAATTTTAATAAGTCCCGCATCGGAGACGCCTTTATCTGTTATTATAATCGGATTACGGGCCTGCAGTCTATCCAATTCAACAGCTATACTTTCAAGCGCTTTATGACCAGCAATAGTTTTCACGCGACAGCAGAATTCATAATATTTCGGTAAAAACATGGTGTGCTCCTTATTGCAGAATTTAATATCGTCCCAGGCGATCTGGCGATAAAATATTATTCACATACTACACTATACGGTAAAAGCCCGAATGTACACCAGGATACGGCCAATATATTTTCGTAATGGCGACATCTGCGACCACTTGGGATACCGTTTCACTGCGAGGCTGGTAATAATTTTCGGTAAAAGGAATACCTCAACTATGTCCAATATCCGTACCACTGAACAGGCGTCATCAAGATCACCGCTGACAATCAGCCTGTCGTTGCTGGTCGCCCTCGCGGTTGACTCCTGGAAAGTAAACATCAATACAGCCTGTTCGATCCCCTTGATCTGCATATCGAGAGTGGTCTTCTTCCCTCTCGGATTCCAGCCCATATATTTCACCTTGCCATTTTTGTCCTTCCCCACAAACATGCTGGGACCGTTGGGCGCAACCCACAACCGTAAAAGAAAATTGTCCCTGAGATGGGAAAACTCCTCTTTCACCACGCTGTCCACCCGTGATGCTGCCTGCATGGCCCTTCCCACAATCCAGAGCATAATTGCCACATAGGCTTTCTTGATAAATTTATTCTTCGGCGGAATTTCCGGATACCTGTCTATATTCATTTTTTTCCTCCTGGTTTTCTATGCTATTCCTTCCCATGCGATGTCCAGCAGCTGCATGCAATCCTGTTGAGAAACCCGTTTTTTACTCATTTCCGAAGCCATGCGGGAATACTCTTCAAACTTGTACCTGCTGACATGCATGTCCTTTAACGACTTCGGCAGAATATCCCCGAGATCATTAACAAACTGACGCAGAATTGCTATTGACGTCTGGGTCCTGTCCTTCTCAGGAACTCTGCAGTAACCCTCAATTCCAAGAAGAGCATACAGGAGCTCACTCCGGATGGATTCATGCTTCATGACACGGTATTCAAGGCTCAGCGGAAGCAAACAGCCCATGCACTTTCCCCTGGGCAATCCCGTATCGCGTGCAATCGCAATTCCCAGCGAATACACGATTCCCGGAGGAATGTTTGAAAAAGCAATGCCCGCCATAGCATATGCATTTGCGAGCGCGAGGTTTCCGTGTGTGATTTTTGGTTTTTTCACCACGCCATGGAGATTTTCGTAAATAAAATTTATTGCAACATTCGCATAGAGGTCATTCATCGGGTTATTATAGGGCACCGCACAGGATTCAATTGCAGCGGTGAGCGCTACCATCGCGGCTTCAGCAGCCCGTTGCCGTGTCAGGGAGGTTATCATCCTGTTATCAAGAACAATAACATCCGGGAAAAGAAAATCGGATACGAAGCGCCTGTTCTCGATATAAGCCTCGTTCGATGTTTCCGTCCCGCCGCACTGTCCCGTCGATACATACACAAATGGTTTCAGACGTTTCCGCAGAACATTCTCGCCGGCATAATCCATAACACTGCCTTCATTTGAAACAGCGATGTTGACACCTTTCGCCAGATCCACCACTGATCCGCCGCCGATTGCAATGATTGAATCACAACCCCGTGCGCGAAATAATTCTGCGAGGTCATTGAGCTGACTGATGCAGGCATAGTGGTACGGATATACTTCCTCATACAGGCTGCCGATGATGACGTTTGAATCATAAAGCGATTTGATGAATTTTTTCGTCAACCCCTGCTCCGCGACCTGACGGCTGGCCAGCACAAGGGGTTTTCTCGCATCCATGCTGGCAAGCTCCACATATATATGCTCCAAAGCATTCTTCCCCGAATTGATTTTCGGTTGACTGAAAAACACATACGATTCTGGTAATTGCATTGCTCGCTCCTGGTACCTAAAAATTTTACAGCGCTCCTGTACCCGTACTTCCTTTTTTTTACTTGTTATATCTTAAGCTCTTCAACGCATCCTTATTTTGTTGCTATTTCTTCTCGATTTTAAGCTTCCGAAGTGTCCTGTCTCTTGGAATACCATTTTCATCATATCCCCGAACTTTATAATATTTCGGGAGCATCTTTTCAAGAGGGACAGTCCGGTGTTTCGGATCACTTACACGCCCTTCATTCAGGAGCCTTCCTGGAAGCGTATCATCCTTACGTGCGATACCTTCTCTGGTATTCATGTAGCGCTCCAGAACATGTATCCGTTTGCCGATTTTCAGCATTTTCCACATATTCAGTCTATGCCCTGTCACGGAAGACCAGTAGCGTGACCACACACTGAGATCCATAAACCATATCGCGAGGGGAGCCATTGTTGACAGTGAAATGTTCAGCACCACAGTGGGAAGCATTTTAATAATGGGAGGCTCAAGAAATACCGGGAACGCGGTAAACTGGCAGATGTGCAGTGAGTTGACAACATCGAAACAGTTTTCCGCAAACTCCGTATACGATGCCTTGCCCCAGGTTGTATATGGTTGATACATGTGCAGATAGGCCTCAAGGGAGAAAAACGCGCTGGAGAGATGGCAGCCGCCCCGGTTAGCCACGGCGAAGCTCAATCCCTGTCCGAAGGCGCCCCGTGGATCATAGGCCGCTATTTCCAGCCCCTTCACATGCATCGCAAAATCTTCGCCGCCGTATTTCTTGGAAAGCCATCGCGACCCCATTCCAAGTTCCTTTCCAATACCTTTTGCTTTACCAATGTCCGTTAATGTCTGTGCGACCTCCTTCGGTGACCCGAATTTCAAGTCAGACTTGAATAGCCCCTTTTCCGTCGCCTCCATGGCCCATGCGATTGTTCCCCCTGCGGAAATTGTATCCATCCCCATATCAGTACATATTTCATTGAAGTCGCTTATCGCGTTGGGATCAAAAATCTCAAGATTGGGCCCGAAAAGACCAGTTGTCTCGAATTCAGGAACAGACCGCTCTTCGCCGTTGAATGTTGCCTTATGGCCGCAGAGAATTGTGCAGGGCTTGCAGGTAGAGAACTTCGGATTATGCTTTGCCACAATCCGTTCACCTGAAACCTTTGCCGCTTCGCCATGGGACCCGCCGGTAAAATTCCTCACCGGAAGAATTCCGGCCTTGTTTGAAAGCATAACATGGGAATTTGTACCGAATATCCTGTACTGATTTGATGTGATAGGATTCTGGTTGATATATTTTGTTGAACGTTTTTTCGTCTTTTCAAATTTTTTACTTTTTACAGGGAGAATCTTATATTCCTGCCCCTTTGCGACAACAGCTTTCAGGTTTTTGGCACCCAATACCGCTCCCATACCGCCGCGCCCCAGAAACCTGTGCCCTGAACAGATATTCGCGAATCGCACAAGGTTTTCACCGGCAGGGCCTATAACGACAGCGCCCGACCCCTCTTTAAGCACTACATCCTGAGCTTTCCTTATTTCTTTGCCCCAGATTGTTTTCGCATCCCGGAACTGAACGCCTTTTGAATCGATGTAAAGGTATACCGGCTTTGCCGATTTCCCTTTTATAAGCAAACCATCCCATCCGCTCGTCTTCAGCGCCATGCCGAAGGGCCCTCCGCAGGAAGCGGAGGTCATAATCCCCGTAAGAGGGGATTTCGTAACGGCCGCGAAACGCCCCGAACAGGAGGCGCCGGTCCCCATAAGAACACCCATCATAAATGCAATTATGTTGTCAGGACCAAGGGGATCAACGCCCACCGCCATTCTGTCATACAGCAGCTTCAGCCCCAGCCCCTTTCCCCCCAGATACATCTTACGGTCTTTTTCCGGGATATCAAACACGGAAAACTTCTGTGTCGTGAGATCAACCTCAAGTATCTTGTTACTGGTCCCTGTAATTTCTTTCATTACCATACCCCGATAACTGTAATATTGACTATTCAGGTTATTTATTTTTTTTAAAAGATGCAACAACTATTTTCACGTGTCTGACTGTAAAGGATCAATGCCTTTATGTCGACCGGAATTATAAATCCGGATAAAAAAACCTTACAGTCGGTCGGTTTTTTCTACATCAGGAGCTCTTTTCGGAAAGTGTGCGGTGTTTTCCCGGTAAACCGTGAAAACGCCTCATAAAAGGAGGATTTTGAATTAAAACCAACAGCATAGGCAATGGACAAAACCGATCTCTCAGGTTCATTGATGAGAATATGTTTTGCTTCATTTATCCTGTATTGATTCACATAGGAATTAAAGTTGGTGTTAAGCAGTTCATTCAGCAGCTGTGACAGCTGGTGGGGGGTAATGAAAAGGACTTCCGCAAGATGTTTCAAGCTGATATCTTCCTGTGAATACAACCTCTCCTGTTCCATAAGCTCATTCATTCTGCCGAGAATCGCCCCGGTATCAATATCAGAAAGGAGATAGCGTTTGGCATATTTTTTTTCAGCTTCAATATACAACATCTGAAGAAATTTCGGGTGACGCTGCCCGATAAGATACGATCCGACGATCAGCAGGCTTATTAAAACCGCTCCCATCTTCAGCACTGTTACCAGACTCAGCACAAGGCCGATGATGAGAAGGAGATATGCAATAATTGAAAGCGCGGTATATCCGATCGTTATATTCAGCTCGCTTTTCATTGAGTCGCTATCCAGAATACTGTATAGTTTCCGGAAAAGGTATCCAAGATATATTACCGTCTGAACTCCCGCGATGAACACCGCGTTTTTTATAAAAAGTACCAGGGGAGTATTATTGCCGGAGAAAAGATTTACAAACTCATCAACCCGATGGTTTTCAGGAATAGTCATGAAATATATATCGATAAAAAAAGCGATGACTGTGGGAATTAGAAGGAAAAACTTTTTCCGTGGCAGCTTTTCAACAGGAAGTATTACAAGGTGATAGGCAAAGTACAAAAGGGGCCCGGCACAATATATACAGGTAAGGTTAAAAAAAAGAATATCCGGATGGCTGTACACCTTACCGGTGATAATAAAGCCAAGCTGCACAAGGATTACAGCGATACAGAAAAACATCACCGAAAGATTCAGATTCTCAAGTCTGCGGTTACGTATAAGGAACTGACCAAGGGAGAAAAGAAACGAAAGCCCTCCCGCGAAGAAAATAAATGCTGTCATGAATGAATCACCCATGTTGCCGTTCACATCCCAGTGTAATGCAGCGAATAATCCGCCTTTCCGAAAGGTGTCAGAAAAAAATCAATTCTGTCAATGTTTTTTCGGCCACACCACTCATCACAGCCTTCCATTCAGAAGAACAGCTTTTATCTATTGCCTTCTTTCCATTTCTTCCCGAACTCGGAAAAGGGGCCTGATGAGGGAGCGGTTTCTTCCCGTGGTGAAGCTGCCTTGTGTGTATCCGGCTTCCGGGGTTTTCCGCCGTCAGCGCCTCTTTTCTGCTGAGGCTGTTTCCTCTCAGGGAACTTTTTCTTTTCCTCCTTCGGTTTCACCGCGTCAAAGGGATTTGTCCGCATCGAAAGCGATATACGCTTTCGCGCCATATCAATATCCATAACTGTCACGGTGACTTTCTGGTTCACTTTCACCGCATTATGGGGATCACTCACATACTCGTCGGAAAGCTCGCTGATATGCACCAGTCCGTCCTGATGGACCCCGACATCTACAAACGCCCCGAAATTGGTCACATTGGTGATTACACCGGGAAGCACCATCCCCTTTTCGAGATCGGACAATTCATTGACCCCCTCTTTGTAGGTGAAGAGTTCAAATTCCTTCCTG
>JAKQCH010000284.1 GCA_029573825.1 Spirochaetota bacterium
CACCAGCGAATTTCCTGCTCTTACCATCTTTAGCGTAGCACTCAGTTTTGCTTTCAATGTCGATATATTTACTGTTTTCATAGTTTATATATGATCATAACCGCCGGGAAAGTCAAACGTTTTACGAGAAAAACATCTGACCCCGTTTATCCCAGGTTATCCAGGCTCTCCCGAAGCTTCCCTAAAATTTCCCTGAAACCATCACGCTTCTGCTTTTCTTTTTCAATGATCTCCGCCGGCGCCTTTTCGACAAAGCTCGCGTTCCCCAGTTTTTTCTCAACCTTATCGAGATCAGCGGAGGTCCTGTCAATTTCCTTCTGAATCCGGGCACGCTCCTTATCAAAATCAATAAGTCCTTTCAGGGGCAGATATATCTCTACATCCGTAAGGATTGCCGACGCATCGGTCTTTTCCGGCGCATAACTTCCATCCACCGTGATCGCATTGACCTTCGCCAGGGCCTGGATGTGAGACCGTTCCCTTTCAATGACCGATATAATCTGCTCATTCGACGTCTTGAATACCACGTCGGCCTTTTTGTCCGGGGCGATATCCATCTCACCCCGTACGTTCCGTATTTTGTAGACGATCTCCTGGAAGAGGGCAGTTTCCTCCGATTCCTTCGTGAAATTCCACGCAGGATCGATTTCGGGCCAGGGAGCGTTGATGATACGTCCCTCCCCTTCCCTTATGTGTTCCCATATTTCCTCGGTGATAAAGGGCATGAAGGGATGCAGCAGCTTCAGGCCGTTCCGGAGCACATGAAAGAGCACCTGCTTCGCGACGTCAGAGGACTGCCCCATCGACGCTTCCTTCGCGTAAATTCTCGTCTTGGTGAGTTCCAGATACCAGTCGCAGAACTCATGCCACCAGAAATCATACAAGCGCTGGGCGGCGTCATTGAACTTGTATTCTTCGAGGGCTGTGGTCACGTCGCTGATCGCGGCATTAAGGCGGTGCAGCATCCACCGGTCAAAGCGCTCAAGTTCATCGGCGGCGAATGTGCGGGGAGTAAAATCATCCCCCATATTCATCAGGATAAAGCGCGTCGCGTTCCATATCTTGTTACAGAACGCGCGATATCCTTCTATTCTCTTTTCCGACATAATGATGTCCCTCCCCTGCGCCGCGAAAATCGAGAGGGTAAACCTGAAGGCATCGGTCCCGTACTGGTCCATGATAACAAGGGGGTCAATGACATTCCCCCGCGACTTGCTCATCTTCTGCCCCTGTTCATCTCGCACCAGGGCATGGATATACACATCGCGGAAGGGGATTTCCTTCATGAATTTCATCCCCATCATGATCATCCTCGCCACCCAGAAAAATATAATATCGAACCCCGTCACAAGGACGCTCGTGGGATAATATTTTTCAAGGGCAGGAGTTTTGTCAGGCCACCCCATTGTGGAAAAGGGCCAGAGCGCCGAGGAAAACCAGGTATCCAGCACATCCTCATCCTGGCGGATATCAGGGGAGCCGCATTTTTCGCATGCTGTCGGGTCTTCCATGGAAACATTGATGTGGCCGCAACGGCCGCAGTAAAACGCGGGAATACGGTGGCCCCACCAGAGCTGGCGCGAGATGCACCAGTCCCGTATATTATACATCCATTCGTAATAGGTCTTTTCCCAGTTTTTCGGCACAAAGCGGATCCGCTCATCCTTCACTGCCCGGATTGCCTCATCGGCGAGGGGCTGAATTTTCACGAACCACTGCTTTGAAAGATACGGCTCAACGATGGTGCCGCACCGGTAACAGTGCCCCACGGAATGGTCATGGTCTTCTATTTTCACGAGGAGCCCCGCTTTTTCCAGGTCCTCCACAACTTTTTTCCGTGCATCAAACCGCGAGAGCCCCCTGTATCCGCCCCCGTTCTCGTTGATAAAACCACGCTCATCGAGAATATTTATTTCCTGCAGGTTGTGGCGCTGCCCCATATCAAAGTCATTGGGATCATGAGCCGGGGTCACCTTCACAAGCCCCGTGCCGAAATCGACCCCCACAAAATCATCTTCAATCACGGGAATCTCACGCTCCATGAGGGGAAGAATGAGCATCTTCCCCCTGAGGTGCTGATACCGCTCGTCACCGGGATTCATGGCGACAGCGGTGTCCCCCAGCATCGTTTCCGGACGCGTCGTGGCAACGGTAATATATTCGACGCTTCCCTTGATGGGATATTTTATATAGTAGAGTTTCCCTTTCAGGTCCTGGTATTCCGTCTCGATGTCGGAGAGCGCCGTCTCGCAGCGCGGACACCAGTTTATAATTCGATAGCCCTGATAAATGAGCTCCTCTTCATAAAGGGTCACAAAGACTTTCCGCACAGCCTTTGAAAGACCCTCATCGAGAGTAAACCGCTCGCGCTCCCAGTCCAGGGAGCACCCGAGGCGCCGGAGCTGTGTCTGAATCTGTCCCCCGGAGTGTTCCTTCCACTCCCACACTTTTTTTACGAAATCCTCACGTCCCAGGTCATTCCTGGTTTTCCCCTCTTCCCGGAGGAGCCGTTCCACCACATTCTGGGTCGCGATTCCCGCGTGGTCCATCCCCGGCATCCACAGCGCGGAATATCCCTGCATGCGTTTCCAGCGCGTCAATACATCCTGCAGAGTATTATTGAGGGCATGACCCATGTGCAGGTTCCCCGTCACGTTGGGGGGAGGAATCACTATCGAATAGGGTTTCTTTCCGTCAGTGTCCTGAGCATGGAAAAAACCCTGTTGTTCCCATTCTTTATACCATTTATCTTCAACTAATGCAGGATCATACGAGGAAGGAAGCTCCATAATTCTAACCTTTTTTTAACTGACCGGCCTTCTCATGCGGATACTGTATTATTACACAGAACCGGGAGAAGACCCCGTATTCTGAACAGTGCAATGTACAGCCGGGCTGTTACCTTTATTATTACAGAATATTAATCAGCAACCCATCCCGGAGGGGATGGAATAGCGCAGTACATCCATATCACAGTATGGGTGAAATTTTTTCCAGCAAAATTCAAAATAAATGCTGTTCATAACAACAGGGATCTGTGTATACTCAGGATTCCCAGGGCACCCTGTACCGGGAAATATGGTTTACAAAAAAATCCTTCACGGAGTATGGTGCCCGGACAGCTGCACTTCAACCGAAATTATGACAGATAATTCAGGAAACAGAATTGCGACACGATACCCTCATACCGTACTATTAGGATTATGAACCTTCAGGAATGTTATACACTTCTCGGAATAACGGAAACGGCAACCAGTGAAGAAATAGCCAGGGCATATAAAGCAATGGCAATGAAATATCACCCCGACAAAAACCGTGAACGCATCGAATGGGCCACGACAATGATGTCGAACCTGAATATTTCATATACCACCATAATGGGGTCCCGCTTCAACGATGAATCATCACTGAACAGCCAGCCTGACTCTGAAGATACTGAAACGAACCACACCAGCCGGGACCAGCGCCGCGAAAAGGCTGATCCGGTGCAGGAACGGGAACCGTCATTCAGCGAGGAAATTCACCGGCAGATACTTATTAAAAAATTTATCCGGAACCGGGAAGCGGCAAAAGATTATCTGTACCGGTATTTCCAGTACAGCCTCCATAATTTCGCTCGGCGTGACAATCCCATGAACCGCAGCGTGTTCAATGAAATAGTGTATTCCCTTCGGAAGTTTTATCACGCAATCAATGCCCTCGCACGGCAGACTCTTGACCCGGAATTGACTGAGCACTTTGCGACCTTTACACAAATGATCTTCACCTTCTACAAAGCGTCAGAATGCATCAACATCCTCGACAGCTACAACAACATCGTGGAAGTGGAAGCATACCGGCTGTACAAGAAGGGAGACGAATCACTGCATGTTGCCCACAGGGAAGTATTTTACGACCGCCACAACAGGGGATACTTCAAACAGGATTTTGCGACAGCATATCTTATGAAAGCCAAAGAAGACTTCCAGCGGACCCTCCGGAGCTTTCCTGACTCCACATGGGCAGTAGAAACAAAGATTAAACTCGAGTATGTGCTGGCCTTACTTCGCTATCTTGATCTTTTCTTTAACGAGTAACCGGCATTCCATCCCCGATTCAGAGTTCTGTATCAGGAAAAAACCATACTGCCGCAAATAAAAAAGGATATCATCGCTGATATCCTTTTTTCATTTAAGAACAAAGACAGACAGTACGTACTATCTATTTAGGAACAACCTGAAAGGTTACTCTTCTCTGCTCGTTTGAATTTCTCTCGAAACCTTCTCTGGGCTGTGAGTTGCCAACGCCTTTGTAAGTGACTTTTGCTGCATCAACGCCGCCTGCAACAACTGAATCATACACAGCTTTCGCACGGTTTGTTGATACTGCGTCAGTATCGCAATCGCTTGCTACTTTTGCAGAATGACCGGTGATCTGTACTACATAGCCTTCCGGCATTTCACTGACAACCTTACCAACGATCTGAGCAACTTTTGAAGAAAGGGTGGCCTTTGCTTCTGCAGAAAGAGCCGCGCTGCTGGGCTGGAAAACGCCAAGTTCTTCTGAAGCAGGTGCTAATGTCGCGTTGCTCGCACGTACGAACATTGCGCCGGGACCTGATGCAACTTCCGGCTGTTGTGTTGTTTGCTCCTGAGCAACATCAGTTGCCTGCTGCTGTGAAGCACATGCAAATGCAAATGCAACGACAAGAGCGAGTAAAAGTATCGAATACTTTCTCATGTAATCCTCCTTGTAGATTTCTACCAAACATTATTCGTTTGATATGTTTTTTGGTTTGCCTGATTATCATGAAAGAAAACACTACATGAAAAAATTTGTCAAGATCATTTTTTAACATTTTTTTATTGTTATTCCGGTTGTTTTCGTAATTTTAAAATGTCTGTGCAGAAGTAAAATCATATTTTCATGCAGATATTCCCGAATTTGCAAAGAAAAAAACATTTCTGCGGTCCGAATCATGTCCCCGACAACGTTTTTCTGCTCCATGGACAAGTATTCTCAGGGTTCTTTTTACGGGAAAAAAATTATTATTTATCTCTTGACGGCGTACCGGGATTTTTTTCTTATGCTATATACTCAAATTTCAGAAATTCTTCATAAATAAGGTATCACAAATGAAAACCTGTACAATCCCTGAAGCCCTTGAAGAAATTCGTAACGGCAGGATGATAATACTTGTCGACAGCGAGGACAGGGAAAATGAAGGCGACCTGATAATTGCCGCGGAA
>JAKQCH010000310.1 GCA_029573825.1 Spirochaetota bacterium
GCTACTTGCATCAGAAAAAATATTTTTTCAGCAGCGATACCCGTCCCTTCTTTATGCACTGCATTCCTGAATACTTCATTACCTTTCTTATCTTTTCGCGATACTCCGGCCTGTAGCAATGGGAGGGACATTTTTTACACGAAGGCTTCGGGTCATGGGGGCACCGTATGCGCATGGATACCGCGTATTTCAGAAGGCTGCTGCATTCGTCACAGAGCTCACCGGCGCTGGTGCCGCAGTATTCTCCCACTGCCCCTCCTGCGGTAAAGGGGGCACGAGGCCTCGCGGCGTGGTGCCCGTCGCAGTACAGTGAAACAAATTCCGCGAGCACCTCCGCATCCCGGCGTATGGCCTCACTCGCACCAGCGGGACGTCTCTCAATCATCAAAGTATATCTCCCTGCACTGAAATAACATATTCCTTTATTATACCCCGTTTTCCGGAACGGTCAAGTGCTTCATTCAAAATGGCTGCCACGCCGCCGCAGCAGGGGACCTCCATCCGGGCAATGGTAATGGAATTTATTTTGTGTTCGGAAAATATTGCCTCGAGCTTGTCAATATACTCATCCCGGTAGGGATCGAGTTTCGGACAGAACATTATGACTATTTTCCCCTTCAGGAACCGCTCATGAAAATTACCGTACGCGAAGGGGACACAGTCTGCGGCGATGAGAAGATCGGCATTCTCAAAGTATGAAGCGCCGGGATTGAGGAGCTTCAGCTGCACCGGCCACTGCCGCAGTTCAGATACCGCATGAACCGGTCCCTGTTCACGTTGAGCTGTCACGGGAGTTTTCCGAAGATCGATGGTTTGTGAACCGGGGCAACCCCCGCCGTGACACAGGGTTCCGTAGTTCACAAGAGGAACAGCAATCCCTTTCTCCTCGAGGCATGAAACCGCTTCCGCGAAGTATCCCGCCTCGCCGTGGTCCTGGAGATGTTTCAGGTGCGCCATTATCACTTCAGGCCCCTTCGGGATAATGTTCTCCGTCATGACGCGCCGTTCATCGTAGGGTTCCGCCTCCCGCTCAACAACGGTGATCGCCCCCTCGGGGCAGGTGCCGATACAGGCTCCGAGGCCGTCGCAGAAAAGGTCGCTCACAAGCCGCGCCTTCCCGCCGATCATCTGCAGCGCCCCTTCAGGACAGTCAGGAACACATTCCCCGCATCCCGTGCATGTATCGTCATCTATTGTGATAATTTTTCTTTTCATTTTGTTCTCCATTTAAACATGCAATGTTATTTTTTATCATTCCTGTGCGCTTCTGCGCATGAACCTGCCATGGGGCACCATTCAGCACATCCCTTCTGAAGCCGTGAGTTCCTGATCACTTCACCGCAGTGGTGGCAGACCCGTGAAGGGTCATCTTTAAAAAACTCAATCATTGCGCCGCACCCCGGGCACCGTACTTCAAAAATATCATTGAAACTCCAGTACCGCATGTCGGTACCCGGACATTGGGCCATATACCATATCCTCCTTCCCGCGTTTTATCATGATTGCCTGCTCACCGCCACGCGCCGCCGCATGAATTCTATAACAATAACACATCACGCTTTTTCCCGCATTGACTCAGGTCAAAACGGAAATATTTTTTGTTGTTTTTTTTAAGGGGGTTGATACTGTTCTGCAATGAAAACTTCATCCTTTTTACACAACACCGACCTGTTCAGGGAACTCAGTGACGCCGCGCTCCGTCAGGTGGAAGCCCTCGGGTCGGTCAGGTCACTGTCCCGCAACGAAACTCTTTTCCTTGAAGGCACCGAAGGGACCGGTTTTTTCCTGCTCCTGGAAGGGACGATAAAAATTTTCAAGACGTCCTTTGACGGGAAGGAATTCATCATGAAGCTCATAGGGCCCGGCGAAATCTTCGCCGAAGTAATACTGTTCGAAAACGAGACCTATCCTGTCAGCGCCATGGCAGTGGTGCAGTCAAAGGTATTCTCGATCCCCAAAGCTCCTTTCCTTTCGGTTCTGGACCACAGGGACTTCCGCAACGACTTTATCGCCACGCTGATGAAAAAACAGCGGTACCTCGCCCAGAGAATACTCTATCTTTCCGCGTATGATGTCGAGGAGCGGTTTTTCCGCTTTCTCAGCGAACGTTACGGGAAAGAGGAAACATATCACATATCCCTGACGAAAAAAGAAATCGCGTCAGCCATCGGCACAATTCCGGAAACCCTTTCACGCCTCCTTGGACGACTGAAATCACGGGGAATCATGGAGTGGGACGACACAACAATTTCCCTCCGCAGGGGTTTCTGGGATGATAATGTTTTCGAATAACGCCTGAAACATTTATACTTTACAAAAAGGGCTTCACGGCCGACAGTATCCGGCGGTCATGTCAGCACCGCACCACTGAAACCAGGAGATCAGAACAATGGCTATTCCCGCATGGCAGTACGATGAAATGAAGCAGGCCGGCACCGATTATGAGGCCGAAGATGAAATCCGCATCTACGACGAAAGGATGTCGCGGCTCCGGGACATTGAGTCGGAAACTGCCGCGATCATTGAAACCCTCGGTATCGGGAAATCATCGGTGGTTCTGGAATACGGCACCGGGACCGGCTCCTTTGCGGCGGCGGTCTCTTCTCACTGCCGGCAGGTTTACGCGGTGGACATATCAGCCCCCATGCTCACCTTTGCCGGGAAGAAAGCCGCTTCCATGGAGCGCAAAAACATTGAATTCATCCGGGGTGGGTTCCTCACCTACACGCACCGGGGTCCCGCGCCGGATTTTGTCATTACACAGCTTGCCCTGCATCACCTCCCGGATTTCTGGAAACTCATTGCCCTGAAAAACATCCATGACATCCTCGCACCCGGAGGAAAACTCCTTTTGAAAGATGTGGTTTTTTCGCTGCAGCTGGAAAAATATGAAAAGACCATTGACTATACCGTGCAGGCGATGGAAGCAGCCGCGGGCAGCGATACCGGCGCCAACTTCATCCGTCACATTCAGCAGGAATATTCCACCTTCGACTGGATCATGGAGGAAATGCTGTACCGTGCAGGATTTATCATTGATCAGGCCGACTACGGGGAACTCTTTCTCACCACCTATGTCTGCACAAAAGACCAGACGAGATAGGCGGGATTCTTCCCCTCCCTATTTACGTCATGGCTGATTATTTTTCCTTGAAATTTTATCTCCTCTGTTATAGATTATTACAGGGAATTTTATATACCCTGTAATAATTGCGGGTAGTATCGCTGCCTGCATTATGCGAGAGGGAACTATGCTGAAGCGTTTTTTGGAACTCACCGGGATTGCCGCTCTTGTGTTCGGCGTCTTTTTTTTCGTAATGGCCTTTATCAACTGCAATCAGCACGCAGCTATGAAAAAGAAGGGGAAAGAGGTACAGGCGACGGTAATAAAAACATACGAATCTCTGTCGCGTACCGGAAACAGATCCAATGCCTCCGGGAGTTATGCCTGTATCGCCCTTGTGCAGTTCACCGATCCCTTCAGCGCATCAGAAAAGAAGATGGAATACGGCTTCCCTGTAAAACGGCCCGACGTCACTCCGGGAACACAGTTTTCCATGATATACAATCCCGACGGTGAAATGCTGATGATGAAGAACCATCTGCGCGATCCCCTTGAAGTCATGAAGACACCTGCGATAATCGGAGGCATCTTCTTCCTGGCAGGGACAATGCTTTTTGCATTCAGGCGGAAAATCATTTCATAACCAGAACACGAGGAATACTCCATGATGGAAAAGCGCATACTCATAACAGGTTCCACGGACGGAATAGGAAAAGAGACAGCCCGCCAGCTTGCAGCAAGGGGACATCATATTATCCTGCACGGACGCGACAGGGAAAAAGGAGAAATGGTACGGGGGGAAATTTCCAGAGAATCCGGAAATGAGAATATTTCCCTGGTAATCGGAGACCTCTCCTCCCAGCAGGAACTCCATTCGATATCTGACGAACTGCATCATTCCTTTGAATCACTGGATGTGCTGATACACAATGCCGGGACATTCCAGGAGGAACGGACACTCACCGCCGACGGTATAGAGATGACCTTTGCGGTAAACCACATGGCGCCGTTCATTCTCACAAAAAACCTCTACGACATGCTGAAACTCGGCAATGACGCGCGGATCATCACGGTGAGCTCCATGATTCACTCGCGGGAAATCAACTTTGAGAACATTCAGGGAGAACAGTTTTATGACGGCACCAACGCCTACTGCCTCAGCAAGCTGTGCAACATTCTGTTCACCTACAAACTGGCAGAGCTCATTAAACATGACGGCATAAGCGCCAACTGCCTCCACCCCGGAGTGATTGACACAAAGCTCCTTCGCAAGACATGGAGCGGTACCGGCGCCCCGGTCGCGGAGGGGGCAAAAACTTCCGTATATCTCGCGGATTCTCCGGAAGTGGAAAACATGACCGGCTCGTACTTCGTAGACATGAAACCGGAAAAATCCTCCGCTGTATCATACAGCAGCGAAATTCAGAACCGTCTCTGGAACATCAGCGAGACCCTCATCATGCCCCGGCTCTGACGATAGAGAGCATTCCCCGGCAATATTTGCATTGCCGGGAATGAGCATATCGCCCTACTTCCTTTTTGCTTTATTGTTCAGGTGAAACGATTCATTAAATGTGCTCAGAAGATTCAGCGTGTGCTCGGAAATTTTCTGGATACTCCCCATCAACCCGTAAAACAGAATGGAAAGCCGGGTTTTGGAACTTTCATCCTGTATGCGCTTGATCTGGTTTTTATCAAATTCATCGACAAGCCGCTTCAGTGTTTTATTTCTGTCCGCCACTGACCTGTAATCAACGCTGTGCTGCATCATCAGGGTCATTGATGTTTTCTGCAGAAGTTCGGTCATTATCGACCGCAGCCGGTTCAGCTCCTCTATCTGCACCGGCAGGAGACCCTTATGATGGTTGTCGAGGTGCACAAAGGACTTCATCACCGCGTCACGCTGGCTTTCAGCAATCTCCTGGATTGAACTGATTATCTGGGCATACTTCTTCGTGTGCTTCAGGTCCTTCTTGTCCAGCCAGCGGAGTGTCTTGAAAATGTTGGCGATAATAATATTCGCCCATGACTGCAGCGTCTTGGTGTCGCGCTTAATCTTCCTGAGCTCCGCTCTATCCTGAAGGAAAAGGCTGTTGAAGCATTTTTCCAGAGACTCATTAACCTGCTGCAGGAAAAAACCGCTCTGCTCGAAGGAGGTGGCGATGGCATACCCGGCATCGTCAACCTTCTTGATATTAAACACCTCGACACCCCTGCTGTCCTGAACGCGCTTATTGTGCAGATGGTGGTTTTTCCATACTGTAAAACCCGCCAGGGCGGTGATAGCGACAATTCCGGTGACGGGAAAATAATACAGAACATACGCAAAACCAAAGGACACCGCGAATGCCATGATAGCAGTAAAGAACCAGCCTCCTATGACCGTCAGAACCCCGGTGACGCGGTACACCGCGCTCTCCCGTCCCCATGCCTGATCAGACAGAGAGGAACCCATGGCCACCATAAATGT
>JAKQCH010000352.1 GCA_029573825.1 Spirochaetota bacterium
CCTGTCCCCCAGGGCCTTCTGGAGCAGCAATGCCGTCACCGATGAATCCACAGCGCCGGAAAGCCCCAGAAGCACGGTGCCGTCGCCAACCTCCTGCCGGATTGCTTCAATGGAAGAATCGATGAAGGACTTCATGGTCCATGTCGGTTTCAGTCTGCAGATATCAAAGACAAAGTTTTTAAGGACTTTGCTGCCATTTATAGTATGAAATACTTCAGGGTGGAACTGGACTCCGTAAAATTTCTTTTCAGCGTTTTCTATCGCCGCGGTCTCGGCATTATCAGACCCCGCTATGACAGAAAATCCTTTCGGCGGCGCAATTACTTTATCACCATGGCTCATCCACACGGTCTCTTTTTTCTTCAGTCCCTTAAAAAGTGCGGACTTACCCGTAATCTGAATTTCAGCACGGCCGTATTCCTTCCGTGAAGAGCCTTCTATCTTCCCGTTAAACGCGTCCACCATCACATAGAGCCCGTAACAAATCCCAAGGACCGGTACCCCCAGAGAGAAAATTTCTTTCGTTATCCGGGGAGCGTTTTTATCGTATAATGATGAGGGCCCGCCTGAAAGAATGATTGCACCGGGCTTTTCGTTTTTGATATCTTCTATTGGATAGTGATAGGGAATAATTTCGGCATACACTTTCATTTCCCGGATGCGCCTGGCAATGAGCTGCGTATACTGTGAGCCGAAATCAAGAATCAGCACCTTTTCAGACGGAAGGGCCCCCGGTCCGTGTTCAATCATTATTTTCCCTCGAGCATTTTTATATATTCACTGTATCCCATTTTCTGGAGCTTTTCATTTTTTTGGGCGATAACGGCACCCATGTCCTCACGGTATGCCAGCAGCTTGTCCCGGTATCCGCTTTCAGTTGTCGATAAAATACTTACCGCGAAAAGCGCCGCATTGGTACCGCCGGCGCTCCCTGCGGGCATTGTGGCGACGGGAATCCCGGAAGGCATCTGTAATATAGAAAGAACAGAGTCAATCCCCCCGGCGATATTTGTCGCGATCGGGACACCGATAACAGGTATTGTGGTGAATGCCGCGACGACCCCCGGAAGATGCGCCGCACCCCCCGCCACCGCGATGATCACCTTCACACCGCGGTCAGGGGCGGTTTTCGCCCATTCCTTGGTCTTTTCCGGTGTCCGGTGGGCCGAGGATATTATCACCTCAAAGGACACGCCAAATGTCTCAAGGACATCGAAACAGCCTTTGATCTTCGGTAAATCAGAATCGCTGCCTAACACTATCGCTATTTCCGGCATTGCTGCCTCCATTATTCAACCATGATACTATATTGTTCCACACGTTTTAGATCACACCGCAGGGCTGTCAAGCTTTTTGGTCAAAATATGGCGAATCGAAACCCGGAATACCCTACAATCAATAGTGAAGTGCAGGAAGAAACAGATATGGAAGATGAATGACCTGTGGTAAAAGTAAAACGAAGAACAAAGATATAAAAACATCCCGCTCACCAGGTGAGCGGGATGTTTTAACAGAATCTACAGGCTGGGAATATTCCCTGCCCGTTCCTCTTCCTCTTTCTTCTTTTTGACCGCTTCCGCCGCCTTTTTTCTGATCAGTTCCTGCTGCTGTTTCTGCTGGGCAATTTCACTTGCCTTTCGATCCCGTTCCTGTTGGGCCTGACGCTCCCGCTCCTGCTGCTCCCCAAGTTCCCGTTCACGCTGCTGTTTTGCGGCAAGGGCCCTTCTCGCGGCTTCGGCCTTTTTCTGCTCATCTACTTCCGCACTGCTATCCACTACCGGTTCGATTTTCTGTATATTATTTATTTCCTGTTTTACTTCAGGGGTCAGAGCTTTTATAACCTGAACAGGCATTGCCTTTATTTCCTGCCGTATTTCCTCGGCCATTTCAGGCTCTGTCCCTAAAACTTCTATTGATTTTTTCTTTTCAACGATTGCCTGAACATTTTCCTCCGTAAGGGAAACCGTC
>JAKQCH010000387.1 GCA_029573825.1 Spirochaetota bacterium
TCCGTCGATATAAGGACGATACGGTAGTGGAACTCGTAATCCAGCTCCGCGAGCTTTTCCGGGGAGTTCAGATTGTTTTCTTTTTCCCGCAGGTTTTGTTCAAGAAAATCAATATCTTCTTCCGTGACAAGAGATGCCGCCTTCTCCGTGGTGCGGGTTTCATTCGCTGCACGAAATGACAGCAGGGATTTCAGGGTCTGTGGCTCCATGGTGCTGTTGGTGAGCAGTATTTTGGTCAGCATTTCGAGGGTGCAGTGGGCATTGAAGTCCTTCACATACGTGCCGCTCTGGGGGCGTGTTTCCACAAATCCCGAGTGTGTAAGCATCGCAATCGCTTCCCTGATTGCGAAACGGTTTGCCCCATATCTTCCCGCGAGGTCCCTTTCGGGGGGGAGCTTGCTGTGTATTTTGTACACACCCTTGATTATATCGCGCTGTATGTCGTCAAAAATTTTCTCAGAAAGTTTTATCGTCATGTTCCGTTTCCCGTCTCGCCCCAATAAGCATTTTCTGGTGTATGTGTATGGGGTCCGTGAGTGTTGTCCAACTGTTTTCTGATTTTCAGAACCATTTTTTCATGAATAATTGTTGACAAATTGGTTATACCAATATACTGGTATAACCAATTTGTCAATCAAAAAACCGGAGGGAATAATATGAAAATAACAGCAATCGAATTGTATCATGTATCCGTGCCGCTGAAGGAGACATTCTGGCCGACATGGATTCCCGGTTATCCCCAGACCCACAACAGGTTTACGCTTATTCATCTTATGACAGATGAAGGAATTGACGGGTGGTCCGCGGGATCTGCAATGGGCACTGAGAGGGAAGGACTTGGGGACCTGCTGGGAGGGTATCTCCTTGGCGCAGACCCGACGGACATTGACCGGGTACAGGGCCTTCTGAAACAGGCGGGTTTTCTCGGGTGGCGGAATTTCTGGATCGAGCCCGCCTGCTGGGATATTATCGGCAAGAAGGCGGGGAAACCGGTGTATGAGGTGCTTGGCGGAACCGCGCGGCCTATTGAGGTGTATTGCTCAACAGGCGAAATGCGGGACCCCAAACAGCGGATTGAGGGACTGCAGGAAATGAAAAAGCGCGGCTATAAATGTGCGAAACTTCGCGTAAAAAGCATTAATGTCGACGACGATATCCGCAATATCACGGAGATAAGAAAAGGAATTGGTGACGATTTTGTCCTGGGTGTTGACGCGAACCAGGGGTGGCTGGTTACCATCGTTGACAGTATTCCCGCATGGGACCTTGCCCGTGCGAAAAAATTTGCTGACGCATGCGCTGATAATGGGTTCGAATGGCTCGAGGAACCCCTTGATTCCAGGGATTACGAAGGGGGCGCTGCGCTGAAAAAATACTCAAAGGTGAAAATCTCCGGAGCGGAACTCAATTACGGATGGGATGAGATCAAGATCATGTTCGAGAAGGACTGCTTCCATGTGTATCAGCCCGACGCAACATTCGCCGGTGGTATTGCCCAGGTAAAACAGGTCATTGATGAGTGCAAGAAGAGGGGCCGG
>JAKQCH010000395.1 GCA_029573825.1 Spirochaetota bacterium
AAAGCAATGCCTGGAGCACCGGTATTTCTGCAATCACTTTTGACCAATGGAGCATACTATGAACGCACCTTTCCCATTTGAATCACTTCTCATATTCAGCTGGCTCGGCATAATGCTCATCGCAGGCGTTATCCTCCGGGCAACAATCCCCTTTTTACAAAAATACCTGATCCCCAGCTGCCTGATAGGGGGGCTTATCGGCATGGTCCTTGTCAATTGCGGTGTAATAAATATTGAGAGCACTCATTTCGAAACATTTGCCTACCATCTCTTCAACATTTCCTTTATATCCGTGGGTCTCACTGCCCGAAGCAGCGAGGAGATAAAACAGACCGGCAACAAAGAAATGTTAAAAGGTTCACTCTGGATGGCCTTGCTGCAGGGTGTAATATTCCCCCTTCAGGCTGTTCTGAGCGGCCTCATGGTTCTCGCATTCAATATGGGCGGTTACAATCTCTTCTCAACTTTCGGATTTCTGCTCCCCCTGGGATATGTACAGGGCCCCGGCCAGGCACTTTCTATCGGCAAGGTGTGGGAAAAGCTCGGATTTGAACACGCTGCCTCAATCGGACTCACCTTCGCCGCGGTGGGTTTTCTGGTCGCTTTTTTTGTGGGGGTGCCGATCGTCAACTGGGGAATCCGCCACGGCCATGCATGCGACGGCAGAAAGCTACTGTCTCCTGACTTCATAAAGGGAATAATAGCAAAGGGAAATGCGCGGGAATCAGCCGGCGAGTTATCGACACATTCGGGGAATGTTGACACCCTGGCCTTTCAGGCGGCAATGGTGGGAGTTATTTATATCGCCGCATACTATATCGTTTTTCTGATCGGCAAACTCCTGAGTCCGGCGCTGGCAACAACGATGTGGGGATTCTTTTTCTTCATCGGCCTTGCCCTCGCTCTGCTTACACGAAAAATATTGTCTGTCATCGGTATCGACCACCTGGTCAATCCCGGAGTACAGCGACGTATTACCGGATGGTCCGTTGATTTTCTGATTGTGGCGACTGTCATGGCGGTGAAGTTTACAATCGTCTGGCAATACATTGTGCCGATATCGGCAATAGCCGCCGCCAATGCGCTGGTTACAACGATTGTGGTGCTGTTCATTGGAAGAAGAATCTGGTCATGCAACCTTGAACGCACTGTTTCAATTTTCGGGACCGTTACGGGGACCGTATCCACCGGTCTCCTGCTCCTTCGGATTGTTGACCCGGAATTCAAAACATCAGTCGCCCTTGAGATGGGGTTCCTCATAATTTTTGTGTCACCGATTATTATCACCTCCATGCTCCTTGTAAGCGCACCGCTCCTGTGGGGCTGGTCAATGATGCTGACAATGGGAGTATTCACGGGGATGATGATTTTTTTCGGCATTGCGATGTATGCCCTGGGCATGGTTGGAAAACGGAAGTTTTAAATTCCGTCTTCTGAGGGAATCTGCACCGGAAAATCAGAAGTGCAGCGGGGGACTTCCATGGTCACATGGGTTCCCCTGCTGCAGTCGCTCATTACTGAAGAACCGGCTCCATGCTGAATTATTCTTCAGATGATGAATTTATGTTGACAACACTGCTGCTGTCTTTGATCATGGCGATGTTATGAGCATCTCCCTCTAAAAATCAGGTTTTTCCCCGGCACAAATACGCAAAACCGATTTTAACAGATGTAGTGCCCATCAGGGATTAAACCGGAGTACTCCGCAGGTCCTTTATACTTCACACGCATCAGGCATCACGCCCTGAGCCACAGGAATAAAATGAAAAAACTTAAATTCACCGAACTAACTTTATCTGCACCAATTCAGAAAGCAATCTCCGACATGGGATTCGAGGAAGCTTCTCCAATTCAGTCAGAATCCATACCATACATAATGAAAGGTCATG
>JAKQCH010000407.1 GCA_029573825.1 Spirochaetota bacterium
ATATAACGCGACGGTGGCAGAAACCTTTGCCTGCCGGTGATGCGCCGCAAGAGCGTTAAGGTCGATATCAGCAATGATGTCACTGTTCATAATAATAAAATCATCGTCATGGAGCAGCTTCTCGCATTTCTTCAGCCCGCCCCCGGTGCCGAGAATTTCCGGTTCGAAGGAAAACGTAATATTGAGGCCGAAATTATTATGCATCGCGAAAAAGCGTGCGATATCATCAGGCATATAATGAAGGTTGATGACGATATCCCTAATACCCGCCTTTTTCATTTTCATGAGAGGATAGCAGATGGCGGGTATATTCATCACGGGAACAAGAGACTTCGGCATTGCTGCGGTTATGGGCCGGAGCCGCTCGCCGAACCCCGCGGCAAAAATGAAACCCTTCAACGCAGCTCCCCGACTGCCGCGCTGAGCAGTTCCCAGGACCGCTTCAGAATGGGACGGCATGCGCAGTAATCATGGAGATAGGCAAGGGTGGGAATGATATATTTACTGAATTTCTCCCGTCCGAAATGACGGACCTGATACGCGAATGTTCCGAGTGCCTTAATGTTTCTCTGGAACGCCATGAGGTCGAAGTAATAATCAAATTCATCAGGATTCATGGAATGGACACCTGCCTCCTTTGAACGGAGGTAATAACGCTGTTTCAGCAAATCCATATCGACACGGGGGAGGGAATAATATGAATCACGCAGAATTGACACAAGGTCATATTGGGGAAGGCCGAGACGGGCGTCCTGGAAATCTATAATCACCACCCTGCCCTGATGCACAAGCACATTTCTGCTGTGGAAATCACGGTGGGTAAAGACGAAATATTCCGGCCGATACAGCTCCATCGATATCCGTAAAAACTCATCATGAAGCTCCTGTTTCACCTCATCGCCGGTACAGCCGAAATAGCCCTCCAGGGCATGGGTAATAAAAAAATTAAACTCGAACATCAGCTTTTCAACATCAAAGGAAAGGGTAAAAGGAAGTGAGCCGTCGGAGGGTATTGACTGCATCCGGACAAGAATGTCCAGAAGCCCTGCATAATGCGCCATGCGGTCTTCATGTGAGGCGGCGGTATTGTATTGCTCAAGGAGCAAATCGCCGCAGTCATTTTCAATCAGCAATCCCGCGACAGAATCAGTGAATAGTATTTCCGGAACCGGGATTTTATGCTGATGCAGCAGATTATGCACCAGAAGGAAAGGGTATGTTTCTGCGGTATTTCCTTTCAGCGCGTTATCATAACACACAATAAACGTGCTGTTCCCCTGATGGACCCTGAAGTATTCCCTCGTTGAAGCGTCCCCTTCAAGAGGGCGAATGGAGTCAAAGGGACCAATGGACCTTTGAACAAATTCATCCCGTATCCGGGCCTGATCGCCTGTCATGTTCCGCACCATCACCACACCTTTGAGTTCAAATCCCCGGCATAAAATTCCCGCGGGCCGTTTCTGCCGGCCCGCAGTATACAATGGGGAAGTAAACCGGAATACTAATCCTGCGATCTCCGGAGGAATGCCGGAATCTCAAGATCTTCTTTCGAAAAATCTCTCACTCTCTGCTTTTCATAGTCAAGATTGAACTTGTGGGGTGCTGCGGAACCGACCGCCCTGCGGGCCTCGTTCTCTGTCCCTTTATTTTCAACAAGCTTCAGGGCGGCCCCGGTTACCTTGTCGAGCTCGTTTTCTGTGCGTTTTGAAAGCATATTCTGTTTTCTGTTAAAACCGGTCGCGATGACGGTGACCCGTACCTTATCTTCAAGAGCGGGGTCAATTGTCGCGCCGAAAATAATATTCGCTTCGGAAT
This sequence comes from Spirochaetota bacterium, assembly GCA_029573825.1. Lineage (GTDB taxonomy): Bacteria > Spirochaetota > UBA4802 > UBA4802 > JAGODF01 > JAKQCH01. Next base: position 1,816 of record JAKQCH010000407.1, read on the forward strand.
CCACCTGCCTGGTGATGAGGTCGTTCACTTCATTTACTTCATGGAGAGAAAGGTCATTTCCCCCGGCGATATTGATAAGAACCGCCTTTGCGCCCTGGATGCTTGTCTCCTCGAGGAGCGGACTGTTGATAGCCATCTGTGTCGCCTCAACGGCCTTGTTTTCACCGAATCCGAGCCCCACTCCCATGAGGGCGTCACCGGTTTCCCGCATCACCGTGCGCACATCGGCGAAGTCAACATTGACAAGCCCCGTAATCATGATGATGTCGGAAATTCCCTGTACCCCCTGACGGAGGATATCGTCAGCCAGCTTGAATGCCTCGTCAATCGGCGTCTTCCGGTCAATGATTTTCAGGAGCAGATCATTGGGAATAGTGATCAGGGTGTCGACCTTCTGTTTCAGGTTCGTGATACCCTCTTCTGCGAGATTACCGCGGCGTTTTCCTTCGACCTTGAAGGGCCTGGTCACCACACCCACCACAAGGGCGCCGTGTTCCTTCGCGATTTCCGCGACAACTGGCGCAGCCCCGGTACCGGTCCCGCCCCCCATACCGGCAGTAATGAACACCATATCCGCTCCCTTGAGGGCTTTGTGAATCTTGTCACGGTCCTCGTTTGCGGCTTCACGGCCGATTTCCGGATCTGCACCGGCGCCGAGCCCTCTGGTCAGCTTGCACCCGATCTGAATTTTTACCGGCGCCAGGGAATCCTTCAGCTGCTGCTGGTCCGTGTTGACAACCAGGAATTCGATCCCTTCCATACCGGTAGAAATCATACGGTTCACTGCATTTGTTCCGGCGCCCCCGACACCAACAACTTTAATAGTGGTGTTCAGGTCCCTCTCTTCTTCCATTTTAAACATACACTCCCCCAAATTGTAAAAATTTTATTATATTTTGTGAAACATTATGTCGCATTACAAAAATGAGCAGTTACCCTGAAAATCCGCATCTGCCGCTCTTACAGGTACTGCTCCAGCCACTTCATCAGTTTTCCGCTGAATGAAAATACGCCGCCCTTTTTCGTTTTGTCCTTCCCGGACCTGTACTGGTTCATCAGAATTCCATACTTCAACAGCCCCACTCCGTTTGCATACTGCGCGGTTGCGGCAATGTCCCGGAGTCCCGAAATATCGCGCGGTGTGCCAATCCGCACAGGCATGTTAAACACGCGCTCCGCGACATCAACACATCCTTCTATCATACTTCCGCCCCCCGTAAGAACTATCCCGGCTGCAAGGAGGTCTTTTTTCCCGCTCACCACAAGTTCCCGGTCAATCATTTCCATGATCTCCATCATCCGTGGTTCGATGATCTGGGCAAGCTCCTGCCTGAACAGCCTTCTCGGGGCTCTCCCGCCCACAGAGGGCACTTCAATCATTTCCGATGCGTCAACGAGATCAACCACGGAACACCCGTACTTCTTCTTTATTAATTCGGCAGATTCCAGCGGTGTCCTGAGTCCGATCGATATATCATTTGTCACATGGATTCCACCCACAGAATTCACGGAGGTGTAGGCAACACCGCCTTCAATAAAAATTATGATGTCACAGGTACCACCGCCAATATCGACCAGAGCAACCCCGAGTTCCTTTTCATCATGGCTCAGCACCGCTTCTGAAGCGGCAAGAGGGGAAAAAATCACATCGTTGCACTGAAAGCCTGCGCGATGGACCGATTTCACGAGATTCTGTATACTGGTCGTTGCGCCGGTAATAATGTGGACTTCCGCTTCCAGCCTCACGCCGCTCATGCCGATGGGGTCCTTAATGCCGCTCTGATCATCGACGGAAAACTCCTTTGAAAGAACATGAATTATTTCCCGGTCAGCGGGAACCTTGATGGCCTGGGCCGCCTCGAAGACCCGCTTCACTTCGCCGGGATTCACATAACGGTTCCTGTTTGATATCGCCACAACACCGCGCTGGTTGAGCCCCGCGATATGATGACCGGTTATTCCCACAAACACGTCATGGACTTCACACCCCGCCATGAGTTCCGCATCCTCAACAGATTTCACGATTGAAGATACGGTGTTGTCGATATTGACAATCACGCCGTTTTTCAACCCTCTGGAAGGGGCCATTCCTACACCGGCAACCTCGACTTCATTATGCTCATTCAAGAAACCGATCACCGCACATGTTTTTGTAGTTCCTACATCAAGGCCGACAACAATACCTTCCATCACTTGACTCCTGTGGTAATATCACTTCGTAACGGCCATATCTCCGAAAATCCGCGCGACTTTCGGATAATACTGTACCGCGTCAAAATAGGAAACCAGCCGCTTCACTGAATCCATGCTGCTTTCACCAGGGGCGACATAAAAACGAGTTGCCCTGTTCCTCAGCATGAAGCTCACATGCTCGGGTTCCACAATGGATATCTCGGACAGCTCACGGAAAAAAACCGGCTGCCGGTCTTCAACATATCGCAGGTATCCGGCAAAATTCTTTACCCGTCGGGAGAGATCGCCATCAACAAGATCATCATCATGTATTATGATAACCGGGCGCTCATCGTCATGGACTCTTCCCACTGAAAGGACCCGGAAATACTCATCAACTTCAAAGGGAAGTACATGCTTGCTGCGCTGAACCGCAAAAATAAATGCCGGCTCCCGCTCCACAACCGCAACCACAACACCGCCGTTATCTTCCGCGACCCTGAACGACTGGACCATCGGCATGCTGCCGAGAACATTGTTCAGGGAACCCATGTTGATTATAAATCCCCCCTGAACGACGCGCATCTCCACCCTGCTTACAATCTCATATTTAGAAAGATACTTCAGGCCCCGGAATTCAATCCGGCTGACTTTCCGCACATCCTGAAAAGACCACGAGGGACCTGCCAGAAAAACGATACATGCGCATAAAGCTGTCAGGATGGTCCGTTTCATTCCTTTATCCCCGCAATCCTTCTTTCCCTTTCAGCGCTTCAACAATAATTGGTCCCGCCTTGTAAATATCCCCTGCCCCCAGGGTCAGGACCACGTCACCTTTTTGAATGCACCTTATTATATTATCGGATATTTCTTCAAATTTTGAAATAATCATTACTTCGCGGCCTTCATGACGACGGATTGCCTCCTGTATCAACGTCGATGATACACCTTCGATAGGGCTTTCTCCCGCGGGATATATCTCCGTGAGAAACAATTCATCGGCATTGGCAAACACCTGACCGAACTCATCCCAGAGGAACTGCGTCCGTGTATATCGGTGAGGCTGAAAAATTACCACCACACGTCTCCCGAGCTTCCGCAGGGCGTCCAGTGTGGCGCGTATTTCTGTAGGATGGTGACCGTAATCATCCATCACCAGCACCGAATCACTCTCATAAATACGTTCGAGTCTTCTGCCGACTCCCTTAAACTCGAGAATTGCCTCCTGTATCTGCGGGAAGGTCATTCCCAGTTCCAGGGCGACAGCAATAACAGAGAGGGAATTCACCACATTATGGTTTCCCAGGAGGTTAATTCTGATTTTACCAAGGATATCTCCCTTGTAGCAGCAGTCATACACCGTCTGCCCATCCTCCATGCCGACATTCATTGGCCGAAAATCCGCGTTTTCTGAAAACCCGTACGTCACATAGGGGCGCTCAATTTTTGGAAGAAGCTCTGTAATGGTTATGTCATCAATGCAGAGAACGGAGTAGCCGTAAAAAGGGATGCTGTTAATATAGGTCAGGAACGCATCCTTCAGCCCCTCAAAGTACTTGTAGTATTCAAGGTGATCAGCGTCAATATTTGTCACCACCCCGATTGTGGGAAGCAGATTCAGGAATGAACCGTCAGATTCGTCCGCCTCAAATACAATATAATCCCCCTCACCGGTGCGCGCGTTTGATCCGAAATTCAGCACCTTCCCGCCGATAATTGCCGTGGGATTCAGCCCACCGTGAAACAGCACAAATGCAAGAAGCGATGATGTGGTTGTTTTCCCGTGGGTTCCCGCCACACCGACACCGTGCTTCAGGCGTACAAGTTCCGCGAGCATTTCCGACCTGTGTATAATTGGAATAGAGCGCTTCCTCGCCTCAATTATTTCAGGATTACCGGGGTTGATAGCGCTTGATGTCACCACCACATTGTAGTCTTCAATATTCGACGGATAGTGGCCGATATAAATTTTTGCACCCAGGGTACGGAGCCGTTTTGTCTGTTCCGACTCCGCGAGGTCCGACCCTGAAACCTGATATCCCATGTTGATGAGGATCTCCGCGATTCCGCTCATGCCGATACCGCCGATCCCGATAAAATGCATTTTCTTTGATTTTCTAAACACGGTCTGTCTGCTCCGCTTCGCTGATAGATTCTTTCTGCTCCGCCGGCGCGGTAAATCCAAAATCCCTGCAGATCTTTTCCGCGATATCATCACCTGCGTTTTTCTTTGCCGCGGCAAACGCATATTCTGACATCTTTTCCAGTTTCATCCTGCTCTCCAGAAGATCAATAAGCACAGGCCCGACCCGTTCCGGCGTGGCGTCTTCATTCGATATTTTCAACGCTGCTCCTTTCGCGACGAACTCATCGGCGTTTTTGCTCTGATGATCGTCAGCCGCGAAGGGATAGGGAATCAGAATTGAAGGGACACCCATTGCCGCGAGCTCCATCATGACGCCCGCACCGGACCTGCTGATAGCGATGTCACAGGCACGGTAGGCATATCCCACATCATTAATAAACGGTGAAAGGAAAATTGAGCCTTCGGCGATTTCCTCCTGGACCTTTTTCTTGTATTCCGCGTGTGAGAAATCCCCGGTGCTCCAGATAATGCCAACATCCTTGAATTCATTGGGGAACGCCTTCTTGATGCCGAAAATCAGCTGGTTGATCTTCAGGGCGCCCTGGCTTCCGCCGATAGCAAGTATGACCTTTGAACAGTGCCTGAGATTAAAAAACTCCTTCGCATCATCCCTGCTGACCTGAACAAATACATTATCACGGATCGGGTTCCCTGCGTAGACATACTTTTCGTTATATTTCAAATTGTCCCGTGTTGACTCAAAGGTGGAAAAAATATTTTCCGCATGTTTTGAAAAAAGCCGTGTTACCCGCCCTGGAACAGAATTCTGCTCACAGAGGCTTATGGCGATCCCCTTCCGTTTCGCAGCCAGGAGCATGGGTGCGGACACATATCCCCCCATTCCCACCACGGTGTTAATACCACGGCGTTTGAGTATCCGTTTGCTTTTTAAATATGCAAAAAGAAATCTCAGAACAAAAAACGGCAGCTTGAAAATATTTTTCGTAAAAGGAGGCGCTCCATACAGGAGGAGGTCGTCACCCAGGGTTTTAATATATGAAAAACGCAAATCGTTTTTGCTCACCAGAAAAACCACATCAGCATTCTTTTTTTTAAGTGCCTCGTACAGTGCAATACCGGGGCTGATATGGCCGCCGGTTCCGCCACCCACAATAAGGACTCTGAGACTTGTCATTTCCATACTCCTTCAGTTAATTTCAGTTCTTCAGGAACAACTTCCCGGTATTTGGAAATGTTCATGAGGATACCCACGGCAATCATATTTGCAACGAGCGAAGACCCGCCGTAACTGATGAACGGCAGGGGAATCCCCGTGGTGGGAAGGCTCCCGCTTACAACACCTATATTGATAAAAGCCTGTACAACAATCAGTAACGTAATACCTACCGACAGAAGCCGTCCGAATTCATCGGGAGCGTTCAGTGACACAATCATTCCCCTCCAGAAAAAAACACCGAAGATAACGAGAACAAATACCGTTCCCAGCATCCCAGCCTCCTCAGCGATGACAGCGAAGATAAAATCAGTGTGGGGTTCCGGCAGGCGTTTCAGCTTCTGTGTTCCATATCCCAGACCTGTTCCCAGGAGACCGCCCTTCTTAAAGGCAATGAATGACTGCACAATATGATATCCTATACCGAAACGGTCCTTCCAGGGGTCGATATAGGCCAGAAGCCTGTTGCGGCGGTATCCCACCTGGTATATGAGCAGATAAAACATCGGTATGCTCAGGATGAAAAGGGTGAGGATATACACGATGGGGAATCCCGACACGAAAAGGATCATCACTGACACCGCGAGAATATCTATCCCGGTACCGAAATTCGGCTGCATCAGAATGATCATGAACATAACCCCTACAACGAGCATCGGAATGAGAAGCTGGATAACATGATTCGCGACGCCGTCATCCTCTGATGAAAAAACCTTTGCGAGGTACATGACGACCACGATTTTCGCGATTTCAGAAGGCTGCAGTGAAATGATGCCGAAACCGATCCACCGCATTGACCCCTTCACCGATTTACCGATACCGGGTATAAACACCGCGATAAGAAGAACGAAGCACACAATCAGCATAACTCTGGTGTGACGGATATATATCCGGTAATCGATCTGCTGAAAGAGCAGGAGCGCCGCGAACCCCACCACACACCAGATAAACTGACGCTTGAGAAAATAGAAAGGATCATTGAAGGTGTTCAGTGCATAATTGGCACTGGCGCTGTAGCTCATCGCAAGCCCCATACCCACCATGAGGAACACTGTAATGAAGAGAAAAAGGTCCGGCTCCTCTCTTCTCCGTGTATCTATTATGGATTTCAGGTCCACGAAAGCTCTCCTCTCTGTAATTTTTCGAAGGAACGCCGGAAGCTGTCTCCCCGGTCTTCATAGCTTGTGAACATATCAAATGACGCGCATGCCGGGGAAAGCAGAACGATATCGCCCCTCCCGCTTGTCCTCATCGCGATGACCACAGCCTCATCAAGTGAACCTGCTGCGGCGGGACTGAAATCATGGAAGATACTTCCAAAGGACTGCGACGACTCACCTATCAGCACAAGGGACTTCACCCGTTTCTTCATGGACGGGGAAAGGCGGGAATAATCATCACCTTTCGTCCGTCCGCCAAGGATCAGCACGATATTTCCCGGGAAGCTCCTGAGCGCCATTTCAAGGGCCCCCACCGTGGTCGCCTTGGAATCATTGATGAATGTCCGACCCTCGTACTCTCCCAGCTTCTCCATCCTGTGAGCAAGCCCTCTGAACGAATAGCATGCATGGGCAATGGCATTAAAGTCCGGTTTCTCCAGACGCTTCCCCATCACCGCCAGAACCAGGAGTATCGCTGCCATAGTATTCAATACATTGTGCGCTCCCAGAATCTGAAGGCGCGCGGTATCAAGACACTGTATCAGGTTGTCAGCATAACGAATATAGATATAATCGCGGTCGCAGTATGCATCCGCTTTTTTGTTATCATAAGAAAAGGAAATCTGCTTCGCGGCTATCCTTCCAAAACCCGCAGCAAGAACTGCATCGTCCATATTATAGAGAAAAGTGTCCGTTCTGTTCTGATTCATCGCGATACGGAGCTTTGCGGAATAATACTCATCGATGCTGTCATATCTGTCGAGATGGTCCGGCGTCACATTCAATATTGCCGCCGCGTCGGGACGGAACGATACAACCGTTTCCAGCTGGAAGGAGGAAAGTTCAATGACGGAAATGGTATCATCCGTCATATCATCAACAAGCGAGATAAACGGGATGCCGATATTTCCTCCCACCCGTGCGTCAAATCCCAGTTCCCTGAGAATATGCCCCGTGAGCGCCGTCGTGGTCGATTTCCCGTCAGTTCCCGTTATCGCGATGATGTTCCCCCGGGCATGACGGTACGCAAGTTCAATTTCGGAAATGACAGGAATTCCTCTTTTCTGCGCCTCACGGATCAGGGGAATTCGCTGGGGAACTCCCGGACTGAGGACAACA
>JAKQCH010000411.1 GCA_029573825.1 Spirochaetota bacterium
ATAGGACGGTGAATGGTGAAAGGATATCGGAAAAAAATCTGTCCCCGGGGAAAATTTATTTCCGATAGTATTGCCTCCCTGCAGGTCACATACGTGTATGCAATAAAAATGAAGGAGGACCTATGGAAACAGCGATGCATGAATGTTTTCAATTTTGTCTGGGAGACGTAAAAATTGTTGTACCTGCCGGGTGTTTTATATATGAAAAGCAGTTGTCCCGAAAAGACACCGTATCTGTTCTTAAAGTCGGGGAGGGATGCGCCTACAGTATGACTCCAGAGTATGTATGCGGCGATGAACCAGTGTGGATTGACGCGGATACCATACAAACCTTCTCATGGAGAAGCAAGGACGCCTCTCCATGAGAGGCTGTTTTCATGAGAAGAAATTAAGGGCACACCACAGTATAATTACAACCACGATAAAGGCACACAACGATCCAAGCTGTGACACAAGCCATAATCCTAATAGAAGACCACCAAACCGGACGCACCCGCGAAGTATATCGTTCATGAGAAGAACCTCCATTGCATATCTTTCCTTTACTGTGTATATGAAGGAAGTGAAGGGGGAAATATCGGAAAAAAATTACGGACTTCTGTAATTAACGCATACCTCAACCTCCGGTGTGTATCTTTGCGCGAGAATATTCGGTACAAGTTGATACGCAAAAAATAATTCCGATATGCCGTTGTGCATTTCCATCACAATGGAAACAGCACTCGTGAACATCTTATAAATACAGGAGGTATTATGGAGCGAAACAATAACAGATACGAGAAATACCTTGAGGGCGCTTCATCGTTCGTGGGATGGTATCTTGCCATGAACTATGCCGCCCGTTTTATAAGCAAAATTATTATGACCATTGTGGTGATGTATCTTGTGTTTAAGTATGTCTGTAATTAAAAATATCATATAAGGAGGCCGGGTATGTACGACAGATACAGTGAAGTCAATTACGCAGTAAGCACAATGAAAAGGGGCCTGGTAATATATTCCGTGTTTGCAGCAATACGCGGTGTATCTGACTTCGTGGGGCAGCAATGCGCGAAAATACTTAGTCTTATAATTTTCATTGTGTATGTGTTGTGCGTCGCCGTGCCGAAATATCTGTACCTCCGCGCAAAGGGCCGAGAGCAGGACGGCCGGGGGGACAACTTCGGGGACAAGGTTACCAGAGCCTGGTATTGGCTTATCCTGCGGAGGCCCGTGGGATTGTCTCCCCGGTTTGTGAAGAAAGCAATTGCAATCATCAACCGGACGGAGGAGGGAAGGCAGGCCCTGGCGCATATCAGAGAACATGGAATATGGGAAGAGGGGTATGATGGGTGTATTGATATTCCCAGCGCAAAAAAAGTTTTCCGCCCTAAAGTACCCTGAGGAGGCAGAGCGTGAACATTCCCTTTCCAATTTTCAATGGCCAGGCACGGTACAGGAAAAAGCACCAGCGGATCAGGTGCCCGCGATGTAATGCCATGTCCCGTGTAATGCGGGAATTCGCGGGGGGCCTGCAGTTCCGCATGTGCAGGAACGGGCACTTTTTCGTGTATGATTATCTCCAGGAGGCGGCGCTGCAGCAGAAGACAAGTTACAAGCTGCCGTTGAAGTGATAAAAAACCCCCTTGACTTCCACGAAGACAAAGTGTACGCAGTCCTTGACCTGACAAGGAACACGTATGCAATAAACCCCGTTGTTATACAGTGGGATGGTGATTTTGAAATGAAGTAATATGATCGCGATAACTCAGGAGGAATCACATGGGCGCTGTGTCATTTGACCGGCTTGTACAGGAATGGAGGGGAAAAGCAAAAAAAGACAGATACTGTTTTTACAGTGATAATATACTTCCCCATGTTGCGGCGCGTCTCCGTGAAGATATACAAAACAGGATGCGTACCGGCGATGTGGCGAAATACGACACGCTCGTGATGATTGTAAGCCACAATCTCCATCCTCTTCTCCTTGCCGCAAAATCATTCTGTACCGGTTCCATTGTTCTTTTCCATACATCGGATAAGGATAACCTCATTGAAAAAAACAAATATGTCTTTGAAGACCTTGATGGAAATGTCGAGCGTGTACGGATTGACGCAACCGATCACAGGAAAAATGAAGAAATAATAAAAAATAAGCTGAAGTCCTTAACGGATGAGGGGAAGGTCCTTTGCGATATAACCGGAGGAAAGAAAATGCTTTCAACGCTCATGGTTCTGTGCGCGCGGGAGACCGGTGCGGACGTGAGCTGTATAGACGCGGAACGGTTTGAGTTCGGAGTGCCGTTTCCCGGAGAGGAAATTGTGTACGTGAAGTGGAACAAAGTGTCGGAGCCCCGCGATATACTCCGGATTTCCTGTGAAAGCGGTGATACGACACAGATGTCATTTGATGTGCATACTCTTCATGAGTCCTTTAACGCAGCAAAACACAATATGAAGCGGGAGAGAACTGATTCTTTCCGTGAAATTATTAAAAGCAAATATGCGGATATGAACCGGGCAATACAATACGGTGGAACGCGCGTAAAGGAGGAGCTTGACGGCCTCGCGTCGCATATTTCCTCACTGCTGCCTGAAGAAGTGGCGCAATACCTGAAAAAAAACAGCGGGAAGGAACTAAGCCTTCTTCTGGATGAAGAAACCGCGGGAATACCATGGGAAATATGCCTTCATAGAAAATACGGTATTTCTCTCCCCGTATTCAGGAGGCCCCACAGAGACAGGGAGTATGAGAGAGATGATACGGACGGTGGGATGGGGGTGCTCTTTATCGCGGGTCCTGACCCGGAACATGAAATTCCGGATTACGAGAGACTCATTGAAGAACTTAAAATGCGGCTTATCCATAATAACGGTGACTGTAAAAATGTCAGCAGGAAAGAGGAACTTTATCAATTATTATCCAATGTTCAGTGTAAAATTTTAATCTATTTCGGCCACGCGGTTTTTGACTCCGATCCGGAAAAAACCGGATGGCAAATGTCTGACGGGATTTTTACGGGGGGTGATTTTTCCGCTCTCAGGGGAAACAACCCTGAGATGATAATCTCAAACGCGTGCCAGTCGGCCCGCTCCGTTCCATTCGAGAAAAATTCATTTGCCTATGCCGTGCTTAAGTACTGTAATTCATATATTGGAACAAACTGGCTTCTGGAGGCAGAACGAAGCGGTTTTTTCCTTGAAAGAATGGTTAGCGGTATGCTTAAGAAATCTTTCGATCCATGGACAGCGTACCGCGCGACATTCAGTGAACTTGAAAAGAAGTTCGGGGATGATGATATCCTTTTATATAACTATTTGTTTTACGGCTGATCCTGTTTCCCCGTGGCGTAATTTTTTTCCGATACTAAAGCGGGGTAACACGTCTACTATTGTAACGAGGTATTGAATGGAAAAAGTATTTCACAGCCTTAGGGCGAAACTTTTTGACGGGACAAAGATTTTTATACACCCCGATGTTGAGGAACTGTACTCCCGCTCCCTGGAAGTATATGCGGCAGGCCCCGGACTCATCGTTGAAGATGTTCTTCCGTTTGTTGAAAAAAAGTACAAACACGAAGATTTCATGGAAACCGGTAATGAAAAACATAACGCCGCGGCGGCCCTCGCGTATTCACTGCGGTGGGTCCCTGCATACATTGTGAAACTGTATTACCCCCTCCTGAACATTGTGGAATCAGGTTATTTTAATTTTGATGACAATATACACCTGCGTATCCTTGATGTAGGTTCCGGTACGGGAAGCGTAATGTGGGGGGTGATATCGTTCTTCGAGACACTTCGCGACGCGATGAGGGACCATGGGGCGTCCCTGAATGTGAACATTGACTTTCTCTGCGTTGACAGGAACGGGGCGCGGAACGATCTGATGAACTGTAACGTGAAGGAGATAGAGGAACGGTATAGCGGCAGATATACCGTTACGGTCATTAACCGCAATGTTCTCGCGAGCAATAAAGTCACCGATGTTCTTGGACGTCATTTTCATCTTGTCACCCTGTGTCACTTCATTAATGAAATAGGCAGTGAAAATCATAAATGTTTATACCGCGCGCTTAACGCGTACGGAGAACTGACCGTTCCTGTTGATGGATTTATGGTGCTGATAGAACCCGCGGACGAAACAGGGAAAGTAAACATGTACAGCGCGCGGCACGCCCTGACAGGGGAATCCGGTTTTACCATAACCGACCCGTGCCCCGTTGACGGATTTAAAGGGGGACGGATTGACTGTGCGAATTGCTGGGGTGTGAATTACCCCGGTAATGTGTATCCCGAAATAATGCATGACCTTCCCGGTTTGACCCTGCCGCCGGACCAGAGAAAAAATGACGTAAAGTTTCTGTATACCGTATTAAAAAAAACGGGTCCCCGCGCCATTACAGAGAAACCACTCGCGTATAGTCAGCGCACAAGTGAAGGGAGGGTAAAGGTGACCTCCTTACACTGTGGTGAAAAAAAGCAGGATGCCTGTACCTCTGTTCAGAAACTGGGGATGAAGCCGTTTAATTCCATGTTTCTTCCCGGCGATTATGTCGATATGGCTGTCCGGCACGACGTGGAACAGGGCGGGTCTGAACACAACGTGAAACTTCCGCGAAGCAGCATGATTAACATGGGAAAATACGTGACTGAACCCGTCGCGACCCTTTCGGCGCCTCTGACCGCGGAGGACGAACAGGCCGCCAGGGAATTTATGGAGCTTTTATTATCAGGGGAGATATATGCTGACGCCTGAAGCGGTTGCTGAAAAACTGATACAAAAACCCGTGCCCCATATTCTTGTTGACTCTGACAAAAAAATGCACGGGTGGTGGGCCGGGAAGCGTGAGTGCACCGGAGAACGCATGCTGATAAACCCCTACAACGGGTGTACGCTCCGGTGCTTCTTCTGCTACGCCAACGCCCTGAACTGGGGATATTTCGGTCTGTTCAGCAGGGACAATGTGGTTACAGTATTTGACGGGTATGACAGCGCCGTGGCGAAACAGCTGGATTCCATTGATGTCGCTTCCTGCGGGTATCTTTCCCCCATTACAGACCCGTTTCAGCCCCTTGAAGAACACTATCACCTCTCGGAAAAAATTATCGGGGAGTTCGTGAAAAGGAACATCCCCGTGGAGTTTATCACAAAAGGAAAGGTGCCGGACACGGTCTTTCCGCTGATCGCGAAACAGGAGCACTCCTTCGGGCAGTTTACCGTGCTTACCCCGGATGAATCACTGCGGAAACGCATGGTATTTGGCGGGTCTGCCACTACGGAGGAGCTGTTCGCGTCAATGAAACGCATGTCGTCGACAATCAATGAAAAAACGGGAAAGGGCGTTCATACCGTGTGCCGCATTGACCCGATAATTCCCTACGTCACAAGCGGCAGGGACATGCTGCGGGAGCTACTTGACATGGCTTCGGAAGCGGGGGCGTCACATATAATCGCGAGCTGCATGGACATTCCTGTTTCCATAAAGCAGAAGGCGCTGCGGTTCCTGTACCGGCTGAATCCCGACCCGGAGTACCCCTTTGAGAAGCTCTATTGTGAAACAATTGACGGGGACCTCCACGCCAATATTTCATTCCGTAAAAAGCTGTTTTCATTTATGCGCGATGAGGCGGGGGCACGGGGCATGACATTCTCGCTCTGCATGGAATATGAAAAGTCCGACCCCTTTGAGGTGGAGGTGACCGGCGGTAAGCGGAGGACTGTGCGGTGCGTCGGGCTGAACAGGGAGTTTATGACGTCGGAGAACTGTGAAGGGATTAATATACCGATATATGTCAGAAACGGGGACAGCACCTACCCTGACGGGAATGGGGGGGCGCGGTATTCTTTTATTCCCGCGGCGGGGTGCGATGGGAACTGTCTCACATGCGCGGAACCACGCTGCGGCGTGGAGGAACTTGCCATGGGAAGAGCGGTATCGACCCGAAAGGACTTTACATATTCTGATTACAGGCGATGGTCGAAGGAACGGGCCCTTGAGGAGCAGAAGGAGCTGAAACTCTTTTAAGGCGGAAACGCCGGCGGTGAAAATATATTTGACAAACCGGATCTCCGGATACAGGTTTTGCGTATACGCAGTAGCCTGATCTGGAGGGGCATTGATGCCGGATGATATTCCTGATTTTCGCGAGATTTTTTCCGACAGAGACCTGTTTAATGAGATGTTTAATTTCGTGGGCGCAACCACGGAAGTTCTCTGGAGATCAATGTGTCACTCCGCGATTGGAGAACAAAAACGTGACGACATTAGAAGCGACGCGGTTATGCTTTTTTACGGCGCCGTATCACGCGGCCTTGTGGAAAAAGTGTCATGGAAGCCCTATGTGTTTGTTATCATTAAAAATACCATATCGGAATACATTGGCAGAGAAATGAAAGAACGGGGCGCGGCGGGTACGCGCTCACACGTGACCGCGATGGAGGAAAAGATGCTTCGTGACCTTGGCGTGAACACGGATATTCCCGAACATACGGGGCCCGGCGCGCGTATGTCGGTACAAAACGTCCTGTCCCGTGAGAAATCAATCGCGGATGTCCCGGACGGCCGTGTTGACATTGAGAAGGAGGCGCTCTATGAATCTGAACCGCCTTTCGCTGAAAAGCTTGCAGCGCAGGTTGAACGCGAGCTGGACAGTCCGGCGCTTTCGCCGTTAAAACGGGCCATTGGTAAAATGTATTTTCTTGACGCCATGACGGAACAGCAGATTGCGGAGGCCCTCGGGAAGTCGCAGTCAACGGTTTCCGGCCATGTCGCCGACGTGAGGAAACTGCTGGGGCAGCGGCTGCGAGAAAAATTTCCGGAGATCCGCGAGCAATGGAACTGAAAAGTTTTGAAAAATATATGGCCCTGCCTCATTGTTCAGAAGACACGGAACTGCGCGTGCTCGGCCTTGCCGGGGGGACGCTGACCGGCGAAGATGAGGTGGAGCAGGCAATTGAACATATCGCGGCATGCGACAGCTGCCGGTATCTCCTTGAAAGCTACTATTTTTCCACTATGCATTACGAAGCAGAGAAAAGCGGCAGGGAGGGGGACCGTGTACCCTGGACGGAATTTCCGGTATTTCTCGCGGGGGACACCATTGCCGCGGCTGATCCATCGCAGTGCCTTCAGGCGAGGGGCCCCGCGGTCCTTGATGGCGGCCATGCCCGTGAGGTGCTTTTTAAAATACCTTCTGACACCGGCGGAGGGGTGCTGACGGTGTATCCCTCGGCGAAGGGAGTTTCCCTGAGTATTGAGGGGCCGGATTCTGCCGCCCGGTATTACCTCTTTACCGGGGACGCCTTTGAGGCTGCCGTTCCGAAGGAGGGCGTTGTGCGTTTCAGGGACATTTCCTCGCCGTATGTCCTTATTTCCCGCGACATGAAACGGTTTATAAAGATCACCGTGGGACAGCGTTGACTGCGCTTGCCGGGGTCAGGATAGCGGTAACGAGAATACAAAGGGAGATTACATGAATAAATATATCGCAATTACAACGACAGGAACAGCGCTTCTCACCAATACCAGCAGGTATTTTAGTATAAAAACCGGCCCCCTTACGGAAATACCCGATGACAAAGTGCAGGAATTTATTAACAGCAACATCCGCGATAATACTGAGCAAAAAATTTCAGCGGAAATTAATTCCACGCTGCAGCTTGACCGGTATCTGCGGGAAAAACACGATACCGGAATTGAAAAGGTCCACCTGATTCTTTCCGATACCGATGAGATGAAAAAAGAGCGGCCCCATCTGGAACGTTATTTTTCCAAACGGGGATTTGAAGTTGATAGCGCGGTAATTGACGGGCTGCAGTACCATGAAAGCAAATTTAAAATGAACGGCCTTCGGTCGTTAATAAATACCCTGTCCGATCTTATTGACGATTACAAGAATAAAGGGTATACCGTGGTGATGAATGCCACGGGGGGGTTCAAGGCGGAAATTGCGTTTGCAACTGTTATTGCCCAGCTGCAGCACATTGAATCGTACTATATTTATGAATCTTTTAATGAAATAATACCCCTTCCTCATTTGCCCCTCAATCTTGATGTTGAGTACTGGTCAAAGTTCAACAATCTCTTTGACGAGTTCAGCAATAATGTTTCCGGCGATAAGGCGGACAAACTCCTTAAAGATGCACCTGAAGGATTCAGGTTTCTTGTGGAGCAGGACGCGGAAAAAACAATATGGAGACTGAACCTCGCGGGGGTAGCGTTCTATATTAACTTTGAGAAACAGAAAGAGATTTTCCTGCGGGAAGTTGACCAGAAACGGGTTTTCAAGAAGACCGGCGAAACGACCCTCTGGAACAAAACCGGAAGCGCCGGGGGTATTGAATCGCTGAAAGATATTCCCGATAATGACGTCAGAAAGCTCCTTGAACGCGTAGTGCGTTTCCGGTTTGTGAATAAAATTGAACTTGTGGATTTTCATGAAGTTGGAAAATCGCAGGGTGATGTCAGGCTTGAATTCAAAAGAAAAGATGAACGCAGCGGTTCTCATATTGTGCAGTATGAAATAAGATGCCGCGATGGCAGGCAGAACATAAATATCCAGGTTGAGAAAGGGTTCTGTGACGACCTGATTTCGATGCTCGGGAAAAAAGTCTATCCATAACCGTACCTCCTCCTCCTTTCTTGTCTATACGATCTCAATGCAACATTGAAAACGGGAAACATATTCCAGGATATGCACCATGGAGCATAAAACCGGTGTTTCAAAAAAAATGCCATTTCACAATTTTTAATCCGATACTTCATGGTATGTTCCGGTCTATTGTAGAAAGCCCGCGGTGGAATGCAGGGAGGTATTCTTATTCACACAGGGAGGCAGCGCAATGGCAAGTCTATATATTTGCGAGCAGGGCGTAAAGGTGACCCGTGACGGTGGACGGATTGTCGTAAAAAAACATGATGACGTGATTCAGAGCATCCGCGTTAACACTGTTGATCGAGTTATCGCGCTGGGGAATATCCAGTTTACCGCGCAGTGTGTCGCATATTTACTCGCGGAGGACATACCGGTATCACTGCTCTCATGCAGCAACAGGCTTAAGGGCACGGTACGGCCGCCTTTCGGGAAAAACAATCTGCGGCGGATGGCGCAATACCGGTTGTCGGACAATAACGAATGGTGTACTGAATTTGCTCGGACAATTGTCCGTATGAAAATCCATAATTCATTTGAATATCTTACACGATATGAAAGGCACCACGCGGAGTGCGGCGCGTCAGAATGTAAAGCAACTATTTCGGCTTTACGTGATAAAATACCTCTTGTTTCCGGAAACGGTCTTCTGGGTATTGAAGGGTATGCGTCACGTCTCTATTATTTTGTGCTCGGAAAAATGTTTCCTGAAGGTTTCACGTTCGAAAAGCGAACAAGAAGGCCGCCCCTTGACCCGGTCAACGCGATGCTTTCACTGGGGTATACGCTGCTGTGCGGGGAAATCGGTTCCGTGCTGGAAGCGCATGGCCTTGATCCCGGCATAGGGTTTTATCATACCCTGTCATACGGGAAACCGTCGCTTGCACTTGACATTATGGAAGAGTTCCGCTCAGTGGTAATAGACCGCTTAACGGTATATCTCGTAAAGCAGAAATGTATTAAACCGGACGATTTCGAAATGAAAGCCGACGCGGGGTGCAGGTTCCTTCCGGACCCGCTGAAACGGTATTATCATGAATACGAAAAGTGGATGACCAGGGACCTCGGGTTCAGGTACGCGGCAACATGGCGTGACCTGATAATGCGCCAGGCGGAACGCATTGCCAGGGCAGTGGATAACGGTTCCGTATATTATCCCCTTGTGTATGGTGAGAAAGATGTTTGTTGTAGTGAGCTATGACATACCCAGCAACCGTACCCGGAGAAAGCTGCACAAGCTGCTGTCCGGGTACGGTGAGTGGACACAATATTCTATATTTGAGTGTATTGTGAGCGAAAAGCTGTACAGTGAATTGAAGAAAAAGATAGTGAAGCTGGTTGACAGCGAAATTGATTCCGTGAGATGTTACGCGCTCTGTGCCCCCTGTAAAGAAAAAATAGAAATAATTGGAAACGGCAGCGTCGCGGAAAATCCGCTTTCGTATGTGGTATAATACATTCACCGCTGTTTATGGACCATCTTCAAGGTGTGTGCGCTGTTGTGTGCAGGCGTGAAGTTTCCGTAACGCGGAAACAAGGGCTTTTCGGGAGATAACTGAAAATTCCTTGACAGAACCCGTGCCGGAAGATAAAAAAACTACAATTCGTTCTTTGAAAACATAGTTTTTTGTTTACAAAGCATCGTTGTATGTTCATAACCGGACACAGTGTACGATGAAGAATGTAAAAATACGTAAAAAACGCCAAACCCCGGCTGAATTTATAAGTCCTGAGTTCTTCAGGGGTTAGACATGTGGCCCCAAAAACCGGTGAGCATTGTATGACCTTTTTTTGTGTGGTCAAAATTGTACCCCGGTAAATAATTACTGTAACTTCTGAATTGTTCAGGGGTTACAGGCGACAGCGCCCGAAAGGGCTTCCCCCGTGATAGGGGATTACGAC
>JAKQCH010000416.1 GCA_029573825.1 Spirochaetota bacterium
ATAGGACACGGCGATCTCCTGAATACTTTTTGTCCCGTCCATTTCATTAAGAATAAAAAATGCCTTTTCATCAAGCCGCAAATACTGGCCCGTAACATCCTGCCGCAGCACAAAAAGTTTTGTTCTCCCCTTCCATTCCTCTGAGACAGTAATGTCTTTGCATTTTACCGGTCTCTGCCGCTCATAAATCTGGTTACAAAGCCTGTTAAAGAGGGAGAAATCCTTCTTCACAATTGTCAGAAAATCGCCCTTGTTAAGGACATAGACAGTGACCTCATCCTTTGCGTATACGGAATTCGCACGGGGGCGGTCAGAAACAAGGGAAAGCTCACCAAATGAGTTTGGCGAATAAATAGTGGTTATCTTTTTTCGATTGTCCGGAATATCGAGGTACACGTCAACAGAACCTTCCCATAAAATAAAAAATTCATGTCCTTCCTCACCCTGTCGGATTATCTCATCATCCTTTTTATATTTCCGCATTGTGAGTTTATTTATTATATGGGATATAATTGCATCACTCTCATTTGCAAAGAGCGGTGTGCGGTACAACCGGTTTCGTACATGCATCAGCTGGGCGTAGTCTTCAAAAAACTTTTGTGCTTCAGGATTTTTAGCGAGGAGGCCCGTAAAGACATCCGAATTTATACGCAGAATTTTCGTGTCTGACAGAGCTTTTACCAGAGCTATAGTTTTTGATCGCGTCATAAGGGAAGTTTCCCCAAACCAGCTTCCCTTATGCAACTCCGAGACTTTCTTTACCTTCTTCTTCCCTGAATCAATAAAAACCTCGACCCCGCCATCCATGATGAAATGGAAAAACCTGTTCTCCGCGTCCTCCTCTAATATTGTCTCCCCGGTTGAAAACTTCAGCTCTTCAGCAGATTTCCTGATCCGGCTGAACTGCTCATCGCTGAAAAGGGAAAATGGCGGTGCTTTCCGAAGACCCTCCACCCCGGTCATCTTTGATCCCCGCGTACGCGTCATTGCATGTTTTCTCATTTTTATGTGGTTACCACGCTCTTTTCAGTAAATTGTTGCCGGATACCATTATCACAGGACGCTTTATTTTTCCGTGACAACTTTCTCATCGGGTTTCACCGGTGAATTGTTAATAGCCAGGCCACTAAAAACAGCAGGAAACAACATCATTCCCGATAAGCAGATGATACGGCATGGAAGGTAAAAATACAACAAGAATAATATTGAGATGTATATTATAAGACTTGATTGACAAGAATTTTCTTTTTCACGAAATACATGATATACGTTATTATTTAAAAACAATTGCCCGGACAGCCCATATTTTATACTCTGGCAAATATATATACTATTTGAATAAATATTGCAATCAGGCACCCAGATGATTATTGACGCACATACACACATCTATGCTGACTCAGTAGCAGACTCCGCGATTCGCACCATTATTGATAATACCCGTGGAAGACTCACTGCATATACCAGGGGAACACACGAAAGCCTGCTGCGCTCAATGGACGCTGCCGGTGTCGATATATCTATAGTACTGCCCGTGGCCACAAGGCCCGGTCATGGACACAGTATTCTGCAATGGATACAGGAGAAAGTTCCCCTTTCAAACCGCATGATTTTTTTCGGTTCAGTCCATCCTTACGATCCGGATTACAAGAGCATAATAAAAGAGTGCAAAGCGTCGGGCTTGCAGGGCATTAAATTTCACCCCGCCTACCAGGGTTTCCCTGCTGATGATGAGAATGTGTATAAAGTGTACGATGAGATACTGAACAACGACCTTGCAATGTATTTCCATTCAGGCTTTGATATGAGCCTGCCGGATTGCGACTATACTTCCGTTGAACGGTTTTCCAATGTCCTTGATCATTTTAAAAACTCAAAAATGATTCTCGCCCATGCCGGGGGCGACAGGGAATGGGAAAGAGTTATTCCACTCCTGAGCGGGAAGGGGTGTTATTTTGATATTGCCTTTGTGCTTGAAAACATGAAGCAGAGCGATTACGGCAGGGAAATGTACCGGCTCAATGAAGACTATTTCGTGTTCGGCACTGACAGCCCCTGGAGAGACCAGACGTCCTATGTGCAGTTGATACAGAACTCTCTGACATTGACACCGCAACAAAAGGATAAGATGTTTTACAAAAATATTCAGAAGATCATCAGAATATAACACCGATGAAGATACATCGCCGCAGCAAAAATTTTATTGCAAAAAATCCAACAGCACCGCTTCCTATCCTAAAAACAGATATGGACTGATATGGAACTTGTAATCGCCACAAAAAATCACCACAAAGTCCGGGAAATAAAGGATAAATTCTCCTGCATTGAATATCTGGAGATTCGGTCCCTTGATGATTTTAACAATGTACCGGATATCCTTGAAGACGGGAAGACTTTTGAGCAAAACTCACTGAAAAAGGCGCGTGAACTTTCACGGTTCACCGGACTCCCCTGCCTCGCGGATGACTCCGGCCTTGTGGTGGATGCGCTGAAGGGGGAACCCGGCGTGTACTCCGCGAGATACGCCGGGGAAAATGCCTCCGATATCGAACGGAACAGCCTTGTTCTTGAAAGAATGAAGGACGTCCCTGAAGGGAGCCGTGCCGCGAGATTCATCTGCGCTATTGCGATTGTACTGCCTGACGGGAGGGAATTTCTCACTGAAGGACGGTGTGAGGGAACTATCGCCTGTAAGCCCGAAGGGGACCAGGGGTTCGGCTATGACCCGATATTTTATCTGCCCGAAATGGGAAAAACCATGGCACAGCTGCCCCTTTCGGAAAAAAACAGGATTAGCCACCGGGCGCGGGCCCTTGAAAAAGCGAAGGCGATTCTGAC
>JAKQCH010000419.1 GCA_029573825.1 Spirochaetota bacterium
TAATATAGGCGGTGAGTTTTCGAAAAAGCAGTGGATGATATTAGCCCGGCAGATGGCATCGCGGGGCCTGCTGAAACAGGACATGGATTCCTTCGGAAGCCTGAAACTCACGGAGAAGGCATATTCGGTGATGAAGGGCGATGCGCAGTTTTTCGGTGTTTCGATCGATGAATACGGAACGACATCAGGGAAAGCTGATTCACGACAATACGATACCGGCCTATTTTCGATACTGCGGACAAAGCGGAAGGAGATCGCCGATATCGACGGCGTCCCTCCCTATATTGTATTCTCCGACCGGAGCCTCATGGAAATGGCATCATATTACCCACGCTCACGGGAGGCTTTCCTTGAAATTCACGGCGTCGGTTCCGGAAAATGGGACAAGTATGGTGAAATATTCAGCGAGGTCATTTCCGAATACTGCATAGAAAATGATATCGCCGAAAAAAGAAAGCTCCCGAAATCCGGCACAAAAAAACCGGGGGAATACCGGCACCAGACCGTGGGACGCGCATACAACGAAGGCAGCAGTGTTGAAGAGCTCATGGCGGAATACGGCGTCACCCGGTCCACCATCCTGAATCACCTTGCACGATATCACATTGAAGAGGAAAAAATCCGCGCTGAGGGGATCATCCCCCTCCTGCAGCTTCCCGACGCGATGAAAGAAAAAATTTTTTCCGCGTTTCATGAAATAGGGCATGATCGCATGAAATCCGTATTCGAACACCTTGAGGGGCACGTGGACTATGAAGACCTGCACCTCTACCGGCTTGCGTTCATGCTGGAAGCGGAATCGGGCATTTCCTGAAGCCGTTCATTTCCAGGTCGCCCATAGCTTCGCAGCTGCCCCTGCAGGAACGTAAAAAAAATTTTCACCCCGGCGGAAAACACTTGTCAAACACCTGAAAACACATCAGAGTTGGGCATTACCATTTCTGAACGGACAAATTACCATGAACAAAAAAACATGCGCCTTCGTTGCTGCGGTCATTTCTCTCACGCTGTTCCATACAGGCCCTCTCTTCGCGGCACGGACCATGAACATTCTGGTATATCCCTTTTCCGCCTCCGGTGCACCGGGGCATGAATGGATTTCCGCCGGCATGACGGATTCTGTCATTTCAGATCTTAACCGCATTAAAGGAATCAATGTTTTCTCTGATGATGACAGGAAAAAAGCGGTACGGGAACTGGAGCTCAGCATGACAGGCCTCATCAGGGAACAGGACATTCCGAAAGTGGGACATGTAATGGGGGCAAACCTCATCTTCACCGGCAGCTACACGGTATCCGGCGACCGCATACGGGTCATCGCGAAACTGATGCGCGTCGGCTCATCGGCGGTTGAGAAATCCATAAAGCTTGATGACACCATGGACAACATTTTCGGGCTCCAGGACAGAGTTGTAACGGGACTCATGTCCGCGACA
Organism: Spirochaetota bacterium; assembly: GCA_029573825.1. Lineage (GTDB taxonomy): Bacteria > Spirochaetota > UBA4802 > UBA4802 > JAGODF01 > JAKQCH01. The sequence goes on from JAKQCH010000419.1 coordinate 1,437, forward strand.
AAAGACCTTGACCTTACGGGGTATACCGAACCCGACTACCGGAAAACAGAATGGAGCAAGGGAAGGCCGACACCGCACCCGGGAATCACCGCCTATGAGCTGTATTCCCGTGGCCTCCAGATATCAGAACAGAACCCGAAGGGAGCCCTGGAGTATATCAACAAAGCCCTGGTGAAAAATCCCTCCTATGTTGAAGCCCTGATCCAGGCAGCCTGGGTCCATGGACTTCTGGGTGAACAGCGGAAAGCGCTCCAGTATTATTCCAAGGCAAAAACTATCCTTACCAGGAAACGCCTGCATAACTCGTACCTGTTCGCCCAGGTCCTCGCCAATACGGGCATTATTCAGTGGAACCTTCATCAGTACCATAATGCCCTCCGGGACTATGAACGGGCAATGACCCTCATGAAGCGTACCGGTAAAACGGAAACCGGCACCTTCGCCTCCACCCTCACCAACACCGGTTCCGCCTACCGCAGTCTCGGCGACCATGACAGGGCAATGACATTCACGCTGGCAGGGAAAAAGAAATGGGAGTCCATGGGCCTCAAATTTTCCAGCGGATACGCATGGACCCTCAGCAACCTTGGTGTACTGCACTATTCCAGAGCCGACTACGAAAAGGCCCTCGCCTGCTACCGGACCGCGAATCAGATATGGGAGCAAATTGGACTGACCATCTCTCCGGGATATGCGACAACAACGAGCCAGATCGGTTATATGTACAACAGCAAGGGGGACTACGACAACGCCCTGAAATATCTCGAAAAGGGGACCGGCATCAGCGAAAAGACCGGTACCGGCAACACTGAAACGCACGCATGGTATCTGTGGTACATATCTTCAATATACAACGATCACAGAAAAGATCCCTGTAAAGCGGCCTCCTGTATGGGGAAAGCGGTTAAAATTTTCCGCACCGTAAATCATCGGGAACTGCCCCGTGCCGAAAGATTTTACGGCACCATATCATCAGCATGCAGAACACGGACCATGAAAATCAACACGGTGGCAAAATAATTATATCGGGTTAACGTCAACAGTATACTATAAAACTATCCCCGGAAGAAGAGGTAGCAATGAAAAAATTCGGAATTGTGGGAGCGGGACTTATGGGGACAGATATCGCCCATCTCGCGGCTGAAAACGGCTTCAGCGTAATTCTGTATGATATTGACGAGCTGCAACTGAAAAAAGCATACAGTACGATCACAGACAGACTGAACCGTTATGTGGGATTCGGGCGTATCGAACAATCGGCAGTAGCGGAAATTACAGGGAATATAAAACTCCATACAAACATTGAAGACCTTAATAACGCTGATATTGTTCTGGAGTGTGTGCCGGAGGAACTCGGGAAAAAGCAGGATGTATTCCGTGCTCTTGACCGGGTATGTCCCGGAGGTGTCATCCTTGCCACCAACACGTCATCAATATCCGTCACCGCTATCGCGTCAGTCACCAAAAGACCTGACTCCGTGATCGGCCTTCATTTCCTGAATCCCGTCAGGGCAATGAAACTTGTGGAAATTGTCTGCGGTATGGCAACCACCAGGGAAACCTTTGAAAGCGCCCGGGAAATAGTGAAAATATTCAAGAAAATACCAGTGGAATCAAAGGACTATCCCGGATTTCTTCTTAACCGCATACTGATGCCGATGATCAACGAAGCGATATATGCCCTGTACGAAGGTGCCGGAACTGTTGAGGGTATTGACAGGGTAATGAAGCTTGGAATTAACATCCCCATGGGCCCTCTTGAACTGGCTGACATGATCGGCCTTGACGTGTGTCTGGCAGTAACAGAACACCTGTATAATGGTTTCGGGGATTCAAAATACCGCCCCTGTCCGCTCCTGAAAAATTATGTTGCCGCCGGATATTTAGGCAGAAAATCCGGGAGAGGTTTTTATCATCACAACTGATTCAGGCAAAGATGAGCTGCTGTCTCAGCGCGACAGACCCGAACGCATCGCCGGAGTTGTAATTCTGATCTTTGTTCTGATCTGTATTTACTTTGTTCCCGGCGAATTGCTTTCTGTCGAGACATGTCCCTTTATGATGATATTTCATACCCCCTGCCCACTCTGCGGTATTTCGCGGAGCATATATTATACCGCCCGGGGAAACTTGTCCCTCGCCTTTTCCTTCCATCCCGCAGGAATTTTTTTATTTTTTATCTTGATTTCCGCGCTTCCCGTGTTACTATTTTATCCGCTCTACCGCAGGGTCCGAAGCTGGAATGCCGCGACAGGATTCCTCAGGTACTATGCCCTGGGAGCAGGAATCGCGGTTGTTCTGACCGGGTTACTGCGAAGCCCCCCCTGGTGTAACTGATACAGGAAAAGGAAAGATGCCATGCAGAAAGAACTGAACCTCAGCAGGAAACTTGGATTTGATGAGATAATTGACCACACGCTGCATCTGTACAAAACTGATTTCCTGTATTACCTGAAAATACTGTTGTACTTTTTCATTCCCGCAATCGCGCTGATGGTGTATGGGACCATTCAGGTGAAGGACGCATACATCGCGATGCTCAGCACCACTGTTTCTCCGGGAACCCCCGGTGCCGGCGCGTTCCCCGGATTGAGCAGTATTATGTACTATGGTTTTCTCATCACAGTCGTTTATTCTCTCTTCGCGGTACTCACCGGTGCAGGGGTAATCAGGGGTTTTGACAACAAGATGCAGAAGCAGAATTCGACGGAAGGCGAAATAGTGTTAGAGACCCTTCGGAAAATCATTCCCATCACCATTACCACAATAATCGCATCAGTTATACTTGGCGTCGGATTTCTTTTCTGTTTTATCCCCTTCTTCATCCTCGCGGTCTACATGGCCTTTATCCCGCAGACAATCATGATTGAAGGGAGGTGGGGGTTCGGCTCCATCGGGAGAAGTTTTTCCATGGTGAACGGACATTTCTGGCAAACATTCCTGATCCCCCTTGTGTTCTTTCTGGTATACTTTTTTTTCAGCTCAATTATCACATACGGCATACTCCTCACTCCCTATATTGAACTCATCAAGGGCATCATCCGGAATGGAGGCCAGACAGATCCATCGCTTCTGGGGAATTTTTATCAGCAGTACTCATATACTATTATTCTGCAGAGCGTATTGAATTCGCTGCTCCACCTTCTCATGACTCCAATCCTAAATATCGCGCTTTCCATAAAGTTTTACAACATCCGGAATCTCAAAGAAGGCACCCAGATACTGAATGATATCGCTCAGGAAACATCGGCAGCGCAATAGTTCCTCATGCCGTGTTTACCATGGCATGAGGAAAATTAAAAAACGCGCAACTTCTTCCCCGCAAATCGGGAGACTGGGACAATGCTGCGTATATGTCAGCATATCCCTCCTGATAGTCTTCTTCCTGACGGGGCTCACCGTTCCCCTCCATGCGCTGGACCGTGACGCGCTGCAGAAAATACTGAATGGAATCGTCACTCAAGAGAAGTACACGTATCACACAGGTGAGCTGCCTCCTCCGCCGGGAAGCGGCAATACTCTTCTTGAAAGTATTAATCGGTTCATTGAAAATCTCTGGGCCCACATCACCGCAGCATTAAAGAGAGCGACATGGTTTACCATGACACTGTATGTCATGATGACCGCCCTGGCAATCATCTTTATCATTCTGCTTTTCAGGCGCCTTGATCTTTCCCGGCAGGGGAAAAAGCTGAATACCCGGAACGGTGTCATGGAGGAATTCAATATGGATTACCAGCGCGAAATCAGAGCTGCGAAGGAGCTGGTTACGCGCGGTGAGAAAAAGCATGCGATCTCAACAGCGGTTAACGCGCTGTGGCTGTATCTTCACCAGAAAGGCGCGATCCATTACACGAAAAGCACCACCAACAGGGAATATCTTTCCGTTGTGGCTGATACCGGCACCTTACCTCTGGTCCCGAAAATTGTCAGAGATTCAGAAACGGCAGTATACGGGGAACGCTCTGTAAGCGATGAACGCTGCAATGAAATTTTATCAACAATTATTACCATTACTGCGCAGTAGGACAGCATGGAAAATCGCGCTGCAGATTGCGGTAGCGGTTTTACTCCTGTCCGGCATTTTCTATACTGCGGAACGGTATAGGGGAAGGAAAAACCATCCCGACATCCGCATAGAGATGAGCGTATACAACAGCGGTTCCAGCGGCACCATGGCCCTCCGGGAATTCTTTGAGAGATCCGGGATGAAAACAGGAAAGGTGCTGCGCCCCTTAACAAAATTTTCGGAAACCGCTTCAGGCAAAAATTTTCTCCATCCCGGAAGCGTCATCATCATTGATCCCCGGAAAGATATGACAGAGGCCGATATCACCTCCCTCCGCCGTCTCGGGGAACAGGGTGCATCGGTATTTATTTTTGCCCGGCAGGAATCCCTTTTCCGACACCTCTTCAGCTATGATACTCACTGGAAGAAGGGGAATATTCCCTCCGGGGAGGCCCTGATCCATGTAACGAAACCGGACACATCCTCTCTTCGCTTCACCACAGGGGGCTTTGAGGACATCAGGACCCTCACGCTTCCGGGAAAATGGCGCTTCAAAGCGGTTCCACAAAACTGGCAGTCATTAGCCGCCGACACCCGGGGAACCATCGCTCTGTACAGGCCTGTGGGAACGGGTCACTTGATTGCGGTGTCCGGCTCCCTTTTCCTTTCCAATATGGATATCAGAAAGAGCGACAACGGACTCTTCGCCTACCGGCTTATCCGGAAATTCCACAAACACGGAACCCTTTATTTTGACGAATATCACCACGGGTACAGCACACGATATACCCTGCTCTACTTCATCGCACACCGCGAATACTTCAGCATCGTCATTCACGTAATTATTTTCTTTGTGCTGCTCGCGATTCCCGCCGGAATCAGGTTTGGTCAGTACCGGAAAAAGCCTGTGATGAAGGATGAAAAAATATATTACTTCTCGGAAGGGATGGCGGGGCTTCTCCGGAAACACCGCCATTACGGCGGCATACTGGAAATGATGACCGACAACTATCGAAAAATTAGCGTCTTTAAACCGGACCCGCGTTCCGGAGAAAAGCTGAAAAAACTCCATGCGCTGCGGGAACAGAAAGTCGGGAAAAAAGCAGGGAAATCGGACATCCGCAGGGCATACACTATTATCAAAGGAGAATAAAACCGTGGCACAGATAATTCAGGAATATCGCGACATGATACGAACAGAAATTCAAAAAGTAATTGTTGGTCAGGACGGCACTATCGACATGATAATACTCGCCTACCTTGCAGGAGGCCACGTCATTCTTGAAGGCGTACCGGGCCTCGCGAAAACAATTCTTGCCCGCACATTTGCCCGCGTCATAGGAAGCGACTTCAGGAGGATACAGTTCACACCTGACCTCATGGCCTCAGATATAACCGGCACAAATATTTTTGATATCGGGAAATCAAAATTTATTTTCATGAAGGGACCGGTGTTCACCAACATCCTTCTGGCGGACGAAATTAACCGCACCTCCCCGAAAACACAGGCGGCACTCCTTGAGACGATGCAGGAAAAACAGGTCACCGTTGACGGTATACGGTATCCCCTGTCTCCGCCATTCATGGTTATCGCCACACAGAACCCCATTGAATTTGAAGGGACCTATCCCCTCCCGGAGGCGCAGCTTGACCGCTTCCTTATGAAGATTGTCATTGATTATCCCCGGAGGGACAGCGAGATGGAGGTATTGAAAAAATTCAGGGACGGCTTCGACTCCGACACCATCGATGATATCAGCTTCGCGCCCCTGAAGAATTCATTCCTTCAGGAATGCCGCGAGGAGTACGGTGCCATCCGTGTGGACGAAAATATCATTGAGTATATACAGAGCATAATAGAAGCCACACGGACACACCGCTCCCTGATACTCGGCGCGAGCACCAGGGCGTCAATATATCTCATGAATACCGCCCGCTTCATCGCCGCATTCGACGGCAGGAACTACGTGATCCCGGACGACGTGAAGCGCATGGCGCTTCCCGTACTCCGGCACAGAATCCTCCTCCATGCTGATGCAGAAATAGAAGGCATGAAACCCGATAGTATTGTAGAACAGATACTTGAATCAGAAAAGGTCCCCCGCTGATGTATATTCCAATGCCGCGGTTTTTTTATCTGCTGGGCACGGGGTTTCTCCTCTCGGGGATGTCCCTGGTGTACCGGGACCTCGGATGGACGCAGTATCTTCTGTATCTGCTCCTCGGGATAGCCTGTGCCGCTGACTGGCTACTAATCCCCCGGAAGAAAGATATCCGGCCCCACCGCATTCACGAGCGCTACCTTTCCCTAAGCGCCCGAAACCCCGTGACCATTGCGGTTGAAAACGCCTCAGCGAGATCGGCCTCCCTCGTCCTGCGGGACATGTATCCCGAAAGTTTTACCGTCATTGATGACACCATGACGCTGCGGCTTTCTTCCCGTTCGACGGGGAACGTCCGGTACTACGCTGAGCCGGTTAAAAAAGGACATTATGATTTTCAGGAAATCCATATCCGCGTGTCCTGTTTCTTCGGGCTCGGGGCCCGTCAATACCGTTATAGAATCTCCACCGGCGTAAAGGTGTATCCGAACCTCATTGAAATGAAGAAATATCTCCGTCTCGCATCGGTGAACCGCCTTGAACAAATCGGATACCGCTTACGTGAACTGGGGGGAGAAACAGAGTTTGACTTCCTGCGGGACTACCAGCACGGTGATGATTATAAAAAAATCAACTGGAAAGCTACTGCGAAAAAACGTTTTCCCGTTACACAGGTTTACGAAAAAGAGTATAACCGTAATATTGTGGCGCTCCTTGACAGCGGCCGGATGATGACCACCCGGTATGGCGCAATGACAAAGCTTGACCTTGCCGTTAATGCCTCCCTGATGCTTGCCGCCGCCGCTACGAACAGGAAGGACCACTACGGTGTCATGGTGTTCTCCGATTCAATACACTCCTACATTCCACCAATGAAGGAAAGCAGACTCTACGGGAATATCCTTCCCGCCCTGTATGCTGCTGAACCGGAATTCAGCAAAACGGATTATTACGGCGCCTACTCCTTCCTGCAGCGGCGGCTGCAGAAGAACTCTCTTCTTTTTGTTTTTTCAGAGCTCTACAACAGCGTTGTCTCGGAAGAACTGATCAATGTGCTCATGCTGCTTTCGAAGCATCACCGGGTAAACTTTATCAGCTTTGAGGAATGGGAGAAGGAACCGGAAGGGAAAGACCATGCCGCCGTCACCCGGTGGGTGCTGCAGCAGGACCAGCATCTTGAGAAGGAACGCATCGTACAGGACCTGAAGAAACGGGGTGTCCACACAATACGGGTCAATCGGGACGATATAACCCGTCAGGTTGTAAATTCCTATCTGTCCTCCTGAGCGCCAACCCCCATAGGAAATAAAGCCCCAGGAGGAGAAGGTTCGCAGACATGATCGCGAAACGGAAATGTACCGGAAGTTTCATCGGCGTCACAAGTCCCTCCAGCAGGCCCGCAACGAGGAGCAGCGATATCACCCCCCAGAATATCCCCAGGGCATTCACCGCATTCATTTTCAGACGCTGTACCCGGGGGAGCCGTCCCGGATGCAGCAGCGCGAGGCCTACATGGAGCCCCGCGCCCCCGGCGATAGCAATGGCGATGAGTTCGATCGATCCGTGCACCATTATCAGCGACACAAAATCCGTAATCTGGCCGTTCATATAATACACTGCCGTAAGGGCGCCCAGGATGAACCCGTTCCTGATCAGGATATACAGCGTCCCGAGACCGAAGGTGATCCCCAGAACAAAGCAGTACAGTGACACCATGCTGTTGTTGAACCAGATGTAGAACGAAATTGCCGTGCGCATTTGCTCCGGAATGTTGTCAAAATTGCTGAATTTCTTCCTGAGTTCCAGGTCGCTCAGCGCCATTTCATACATATTATCGGGGAGAAATATTTCCCCCATTTCGATGTTGGACTTCACCATGAGAAATGACACCATAATTGATACGGCAAAGACCGCCATGCTGACACAAACAGGAACCAGGAGACGCCCCACAAGACCCGGAAACTTCACAGCGAAAAATGAGATGACCTTCCTCCCGCGCATTTTTTCCTGACGAAAGAAGAGGGCATGACACCGCCGTATCACCTGATTGAGATATTCCGTGACGTCTTCGCCATGAAATGATGTCTGCGCATAGGACAGGTCCTCGGTAACCCGCTGATACAGCATGCCGAGCTCCCGCACCTCACCGAAGGACCGGATACGCTTCCCGAGGAGCGCCTCAAGGCGGTCCCACCTTTCCTGATTATGAAGTATAAATTCCTTGACTGTCATAATAAATTATTTCAAATTGAATTTACCTGTATGCTACGGTACTGAGGTGGCATCGTCAACTGAAAAACCGGTTCGGACTATCAGGCCGGCACCGGATGAAAATTACATTGACATAAGGGCCCTGCCGCATCTATAATATGCCTTTCTGTAAACCTGAAAGAGCGGCAACGCTCATCCCATAATTCACAGGGAGACCATGACCATGGAAACAACCAGGAATATAGCAATACTGCATGATATAATCCGAGAAATCATCGAGATTGAAGCGGAACTTGATTCCACAATCGATACTACCATGTGGATCAGTGACCCCCACGGTGCCGGCGAGCGGTTTGTATCGATTCTTAAAGGCAGGTTCGGCCTTGTCTGGAAATCCTGCATGGAGGCCCTTCCGAAAACTTTTTCATCCCAGAAAATTGATTATCTGAGCCGTGTCATCAGAAAGGAGGATTACATCTTCGATACGATGTACACCATGGAACGCCAGGATGTGATCGCGGCACTTGTGAAAATAATACAGTACCGCGTTGAAAGCATCCGTGACTTTGATGAAATTCGGAACAACCTCAACAAGGACCTGAAGCTGGTGCTGGAAAACCTGATCCTCAATTTCCCGGTTCCCAATACCGTGTACGAAAACGAGGTCATTTCGGACCGTGTTATATCAGCCCTCTGCAAGGTGGTAAAGCAGGTTATTCTCGGGCATCTCCTGGTGCTGGGTGATGTATTTGACCGGGGCGATGAGCCTGATAAAATTCTCCGCATCCTGAACAAGAATGATATCAAACCCTACGTTACCTTTGTATGGGGAAACCACGATATTCTCTGGATGGGCGCCGCTGCGGGAAACAGGTCGCTCATTGCCGAGGCTCTCAGGATAAGTGTCCGATATGACAACATGAAGTTCCTCGGTAGAATCGGAATCGATATCTCCCGCCTGGAAGCTTTTGCTGAAAAGCTGTATCCGGAAAATCCCAGCGGCTTTTTCAAAGCAAAACAGGACCGCTCCAAAAGAATGGAAAAGACCCTGGCTATGATCCAGTTTAAGATTGAAGAAGCCACCATAATGGAAAACCCCGAGTTTGAAATGGAGTCCCGCCTCAATCTCGGAATCCTGGCACATAAGCTGAAGCAGGGGGACACCAGCGGTCTCAGTGACACCAATTTCCCCACACTTGACCTGGATAATCCCACAAAACTTACGGAAGAAGAACAGGAAATAATTGACGACCTCGCCAGGCAGTTTACCTCAAGCAGACGCATAAAGGAGTTAATGCAGTTTCTTTTTGAACACGGCACGATGTATCATATCAACAACTATATCCTTAATGTTCACGCCCTGATACCAAGCACCGAAGATGGTGAATTCGAGGTATTTCTCGGGAAAAAAGGGAAAAAGCTCCTCAACCATATCGAGGAAACGGTAAAAAATGTCGGCAGGAAATATCTGAACGGAGGAACCCAGGACAGGAAAGAACTGGCGCTGATGTACTATCTGTGGTGTGGTCCCAAATCACCGTTTTTCGGCAAGGACGCCATGAAAACCTTTGAACGGTACTTTTATACCGATAAAGCAAGGCACAAGGAGAAACTTCTTTACTGGGGCGAGAACATCAAGAAACCTGAATTCATGGACAAAATCATGCATGAATTTGATACCCGCAGGATTGTGTACGGCCATACCCCGGTCGATGTCACCAAAGGCGACAGAATAGCCTCACCTGATGGAAGGGCGATAAATATTGACGGGGGATTCTCCCATGCGTACCTGGAACGGGGTCATTCGCTCATTCACACACCCTTTTCCCTCTACGCCATTATACTGCCCACACCGGAGGAAATCAAGGAAGCGCGGATGCGGCACAAGGCGCTTCCCCTTAAGACTGAAAATATTGACACCTTCGACCGGCCGATAAAAATAAAGGATACCTGGCAGGGGAAAGCCCTTATAAAACGGCGTGAGGAACTCTTCAGGCTGCTCCGTGAACATTCTTAAAATCCGCACATCACCGGGTAGTGTGCTGTTTATCCCAGGTGCTGATAATCCGCCCCACTTCATCAGAAAGCTCCCGGATGGCGCTGTCCTTATGCACTTTTTTTATCTTTTCTCCGCGGGCGAAAAGCAGCATTGATCCCCCCCTTCCCCCGGCAAGTCCCGCATCGGCATGGGACGCCTCACCGGGTCCATTCACTTCACACCCCATGATCGCCACCGTGAGGGTCCTCCCTGTCTCCGACAACAAAGCGCTGAAACGTTTCGAAAGTTCCGCTTCAACGGAACTGGCAATTTCGTAGATATCAAGTTCCGGATCAGTCCTTCCGCAGGTGGGACAGGAAATAATTTTGAGAGGATTATATTTTTCTCCGAGGGATTCCAGTATCCTCCGCCCTGCGACAACCTCCTGCACCGGGTCCCCGGTCATTGAAACGCGTATGGTATCACCGATACCCAGGAGTAGCAGGTGCCCTATAACAATTGAACTCTGCACCACGCATGCCATGCCGTATCCGGCTTCGGTGAGGCCAATATGCACCGGGTAGTCCCGTGTTTCGGAGAATAATTTATTTGCTTCAATCGTC
>JAKQCH010000421.1 GCA_029573825.1 Spirochaetota bacterium
ATAGGAATTGATGCAGGAAGTAAATTTATTAAAGCCTGTGTGCTGCGGGAAGGAGACACCATCCCGGAACTGGTGTACAGCGAACACTATGGAAACCCTGACAGGGCAGTTGAGGAAATTCTCGAAAAATATAATAATCCTGAAGCGGTCCTGTTTACCGGTCACTATGGAGAGCACCTCTGCGGTGTTTTTGAAGGATCATTGTATGCCGATGAAATATCTTCAGTGCTTGCGGCGCTGGATTATCGTGGATATTCGGGGAAGTTCATCGTCAATGTCGGGGCAGCATCGATAAAAAGCATCCAGCGTGATGCGATGGGGGAGTTCAAGTCCTATACGGAAAACACGCTCTGTGCCGCAGGGACGGGGTCCTTTGTTGACGAGCAGATGTATCGACTCGGTTATGATTACAATACTATCAATGATATCCGTTCCGTGGAAAATCCTCCCGATATTGCAACGAGATGCGCGGTATTCGCGAAGTCAGATATGATACACTGTCAGCAGGAAGGGTACAACAGGGAGGAACTCTGGTCCGGTTTATGCAGGGGGATAGTATCGACAATGCTCCAGACAGTGTTTAAGGGTGATATTCCCGATGGAGAGGTACTGTTCTGCGGGGGACTTTTTCTCAATGCAGTTGTGAGGCACTGGCTGCAGAACCTTGTGCCCGGTGCACGCTTCAGCGATGACGGTCATTTCCTCGGAGCGATCGGTGCGGTACTGCTGTATGATAGAGGGGCGGTACAGCAAAAGCCCTTTGAAAAAAAAGAAGCTTCAGAAGATTCGGATTTCTTCCGGGGAAAGCCTCTTGTGGCGCACAGATCGCGGGAGACGGATTTCAGCTGTATCAGGGAATACCGCGCTAACGGCAACGAGGTCCGGATTCACCGCGAATTTGCTGATTCCATGAAGGTGGCTATCGGTATTGATATTGGTTCCACCAGCACCAAAACTGTTGTCATCGATTTTGGAACCGGGGAAGTTCTTGCGGACATATACAGGAAAACAGCGGGGAATCCCGTCTCTGCGGCGGGGGCGCTTTTTGATGAGCTGCGTGATATTTTCAGCGGGAAAAACATTGAAATTGTCTCAAGCGGAACAACAGGTTCCGGGCGCCGGCTGATTGGTGAAATAATCGGAGCCGATGTGATTGTCAATGAAATTACCGCTCACTTCAAAGGTGCCGGATATTTTCAGTCTGATATCGAGACGATCATTGAAATCGGAGGGCAGGATTCGAAATATATCCGCGGACGGGACGGAATGGTAGTGGACTGCAACATGAACTTTGTATGTGCCGCGGGCACAGGATCCTTCATTGAAGAGCAGTCCCACCGTCTCGGGTTTGATGTGCGGGAAGTTGGTGATATCGTCTACGGGCTGACCTCGCCCCATGCATCGGACAGGTGTACGGTATTTATGGAGCAGGATATCAACAAACTCCTCCGTGACGGATATTCAAGGGAGGAAGCACTGGCAGCGGTGATTTATTCAATTGCCAAGAACTATATCAACCGTGTCGTGGGCTCGCGTCCAATTACCGGCAATCGTGTTTCCTTTATGGGTGCAACGGCGCGGAACCGAGGACTTGTGGCGGCATTTGAGAACCTCCTGGACCGTGAAATTGTGGTGTCGCCGTATTGCCATGTCATGGGGGCCTTCGGCGCCGCGCTTCTTTCGACACAGCATGAGGAGGCAGCGTATATAAAGCGGTTTGCGGGCCTGGATGTTTTTAAAGGAGAAATACGTCTTGAATATGATGTGTGCAGCAAGTGTACCAACAACTGCAGAATAACAAAGGCAGTTTTCGGAGACGGGCGGGTAGAATCATGGGGCTTCCTATGCGGGAAGGAAAGCATTGACGAGAAGCGGCGCGGAAAATCCAGAAGCTATTTTCCGGCGATGAAACGTCTGATTCACGATACGGTCTCCGGGGAGCCGAATGGAGTGATATTGAACACAGGGAACCTGAAGAAGGTCGGGATTCCCCTGGTTCTCTCCATGCATAATTATCTTCCCCTGTGGCGTACGTTTTTTAATCATCTTGGAGTTGAAGTGGTACTCTCAAAGGAGTCAGACGGTGAAACAAAGGAAAAGGCGGTAAGGATATCGAAGACTGATTTCTGCTTCCCCATGAAAATCGGACTCGCTCACGGGGATGAACTTTCCCGTTCTGAAGACGTTGAGGCGATTTTCTTTCCCTCATTTATCAGTGAAGAGAATCAGGCAAACGGACTGCCGCGAGTATTCTGCCCCTATGTAATTTCATATCCCTCAGTGGCAAAAGCGGTGGGAATCGGCAAGCCGTATATTATTCCCACAATTGATTTCCGGCAGGATGAGAAGTTCAATCTCAGGGAACTTCATGAATCGCTGAAACCCTACGGGTTTTCATTGAATGATATCCGGCATGCGTACAGGAGTGCGCTTCAGGCGCACAAAGATTTCCTCAGGAAGCGGTATGAGAAGGGGCAGGAAGTCCTCAGCGCAATGCGTGAGGAAGGGAAAACAGGGATTGTATTCATCGGCCGTCCCTATAATCTCTATGACGGTATTATTAACCTGAAGATTCCCGACCGGTTTCAGTTCTATGATTATGTGATCTTCCCTCATGAGCTGCTTATTGATCCCGATGACTGCACCGAGGTATATCACATGTACTGGAATTACGGAGAGGTAATTCTGAAAAATGCGGAATTGGTGCGTTCCATCGATAACCTTTATCCGGTGTATCTTACCAATTTTTCATGCGGCCCGGACTCCTTTATTCTCAGCAGATTTGAGAAAATCATGGCGGGAAAGCCCTATCTGATTATTGAGCTTGATGAGCACGGCTCCGAGACAGGTTATATGACCAGGATCGAAGCTTTCAATGATATCGTCATGGAAAAGAGGAGGCCGGCGCCTGATGCGGCTGACACTTCGCAGTATTTTGAAGCTGCATGGAGAAACAAAGGTAAAAAGCTCTGGATTCCTCCGATGCATGAAATAACGGGCCGCCTCTTTGCCGCGGGTTTCCGCGCATGGGGTTATGATGCTGAGGCCCTCCCGGTTGAAACAATGGAAGCGTTCGAACTTGGCAAGCAGAAGGTTCGGGGGAGTGAATGCCTTCCTGCGATGACGACAGTGGGTGCGTTTCTCAGGATGCTCCGGGAAACAGGGGCCCGTCCCGATGAACATGCCCTCTTTATGCCAACCGCGGAAGGGCCATGCCGTTTCGGTCAATACGCGGTGCTGCACCGGTCAATTCTGGACAGGGAAGGATATACTGAGACGCCGATTTTTTCACCATCATCAGTAAACTCTTACATGGGGATGCCGAATAACCTGAGGCTGTATCTCTGGGAATCGATGCTCTGCAGCGATACGCTGATGAAAGCGATATGCGCCGTGCGGCCATACGAGGTCAATCAGGGTGAAACCAATGCCGTGGCGGAGGAGCTCATTGCTGATATTATCTCACGGATCGAGAAAAAAGAGGACCTCCTCCCCATGACAGAACGCGCAGTGGAGCGCATGTTTTCAATTCCGAGAGTTGATGCGACACGGCCCCTTGTGGGAATTGTCGGCGAGATATATGTACGGTGCAACCCGTTCTGTAATAATCATGTCATTGAAGCAATTGAGCGGAGCGGGGGAGAAGCATGGTTATCGCCGATTTCTGAGTGGATACTGTATACCGCATGGTGTGAGGAGTATTTCAATAAGCTTACAAGCAGAAATTTCCTGAACAGATTTATCGTGAAACTGAAGACTGGTTATCTCTTCAAGCATGCACAGAGGTTTGAGGAAATGTTCATGCGCTATTGTCCTCACAGAACTGAACCGGCCGTTGAGGATATTTTGGATGAGGGTATGCATTTTCTTCCGGTCCATTTTGAGGGTGAAGCGATACTGACTGCAGGAAGAGCGGTGCAGTTCATTAAAAACGGTGCTGAAATGGTGGTTAACTGTGCGCCTTTCGGATGTATGCCGGGTAATATCTCGGCCGCATTTTTCCAGCAGGTGCAGGAACAGTATAAATGTCCGGTGGTGACGATATTCTATGACGGTGAAACAGATGCGAACCGCGTGGTTGAAGTTTATCTGCGGAATCTTTGTAATAAAATTATGAGAAGAGAGCCTGAAGCGGTATAATTTATGTTGACATATAATGACATACCATTTAGAAGTCAAAAAAAATTTCCGGAGGTTTATATGGCATTCAAAATCACTGAGGATTGCACATCATGCGGAACATGTGCGGGTGAATGTCCTGCAGAGGCTATTAGTGAAGGTGATGATATTTACGTTATAGATCAGGATGCCTGCACAGAGTGCGGAACTTGTGTTGATGTATGTCCCGCCGAGGCAATCATTGAAGTGTAGTATCATCTGATATCCGGCAGCGTGCTGGATTGTATAAAATTGCAGAACGGTAAAAGCAGGCTGATTGGTAGCCTGCTTTTATTTTTTTTATTAACATCATGTACGACGCTTAATGCAGAAATGTCTCATTTCTGAGGAGGGTGGAAATTTCATGAAAGAGCTTTGGTTCGCGCCCGTTATAAAAGCCCTGTATCTGGTCAAAGCCAAGGGCGAGGCATCTGTCGAATTTTTCCCTGCTGTCAACTCCTTCCGCAACTACCTGAATCGGCTGCTTAAAGTTGTGCACCAGGTCAATCAGGCCCTTCACAATAAACGCATAACTTTCATTTTCCATGATATAGTTAATGGATGAAAGGGAAAATTTTATTGTCTCAATTATGCCTGACAGACGGGCGATTTGCTTCAGCCCTGCCTGTTCATCGGTAAAATCATCGACGGCAATTTTTATTCCCATTTTAAAAAAGTGTTCAAGTATCCTTATATTCTCTTTCTTGACAATTTCCCGCTCAATTATTTCGATTTCAAGACTTTTATGCTGTATCATCTCGGTGTCCAGCACCTTCTCGAGGTAGGTGCTGAAATCATCTTCCAGCTGCTGTGGTGAGACATTGATGGATATGTTGATCAGGGGATTTATTTTCAGAAGTTCACTGAGATGGCTGCATGATTCCTGGACAACCCAGCGGCCGATTTCCCCTATAAGCCCGTTATGTTCCGCAATACCGATGAACAGCGTTGGGGTGATCTCGCCGATTTCCGGATGGTTCCATCGTATCAGCGCTTCAAGTCCCACAATTTTTTCCTTTGCGTTTACCTTCGGCTGATAGGCGATGTAAAATTCATTGTTGTTGATATTGTTACGGAGATTGTGAACAGCGACCTTCAGGTCCTGTTCCAGCCGGTATAATTCGCGGACCTCGCTGTCTCTTTTTTTGTTAAACAGCATGAACCGGACGTTTTTATCACGGGCCCACTGGATCGCGGAATCGCAGTTGTTGAGTATCTTCTTCGGGTTCTTGCTGTCAAAGTCCTGCGGGAAGGCCGTAATGCTTATGTGCGCGTCCACTTCATTCGGAAAGCCCTTCAGTGAGTACGGGAAAATGCTCAGGGCGGTGTTAATACTGTGGCCCGTGGTATATCCAGTGTCGCCGGTATGAGGGCACAGCAGAAAGAACCTGTTACCGTCACGGGCGATTATTTTATCGGGAAAACACTGGCGGCTCAGGGTGCTGGCTATATCGGAGATGATAAATTCCTCAAGATCATTTCCAATTGACTTATAGTTCTCATCGACATTGATGTGACGGATTTTATTCAGATCGTCACTGCTGAGTTCAATCTCCATAACTTCAAACTGCTCTTCCTGTTTGATCGATTCAGCAAGTTTTGTGAGAAAACCTGTTTCATTCAGAAATCCCGTAAGCCTGTCGTGGGTCTCGACGAATTCAACCCGTTTCCGCTCGGTTATGTCCCTGATCGCGAACACCCGCATCTTGCTTCCATTAAGAAAGGTCCATGAGCTTTGGAGTTCAGCAAAAAAGGAACTGCCGTTGAGGCGCAGCGCCTTTACTTCATAGGGCTGGTTATGGTTTTCGCGTATGTCTTCAAAAACTTTCCAGTGATAATCTTTGGCGACAAACCTGAGGGCATGAACGCCGTATACTTTTTCAAAATCACGGGGATTGTGCTGGTCCAGTCCCAGCATTTTGAAAACGGTGCGGTTGGCTAATATTATACCGCTCTCATCGTGGATAAACATCCCCTGGAACGGGGAGTCTGCAAGTATGCGGAAGCGCTCTTCACTTTCCCGAAGGTTCGTCTCGGCATTTTTCCGTTCGTCAATGTCCAGCATTGCGGACATTATCACAAAGCGTTTATTAATTTTGATTGGTTTTGAGAAAAGAGTCACCCATTTGGTTGTTCCGTTGCTGGTAATAATCCTGAGATCATATTGTGTAACCGTTGCTTCCGTTTCACCAGTGATCTTCTTTTTATACTGCTCACGGGCAAATTCCCGGTCTTCGGGGTGGACAAGATTGAGAAAGTCCTCAGGGCCCCAGGTAAGAATATCCTCTTTCCGGTATCCGGAAACTTTCTGCATAAGATCATTGGCATAGGTGACAACACCGTCATCAATGGTGTAGATGCCGATAATTGCCTGTTCAGTAAGTGTCCGGTATACAAGCTCGCTGTCCTTCAGGTCCTGCTCGATTTTCTTTTTATCTGTTATATCCCGGACAATGACAACTCTTCCCTCATCCCCTTCAATACTGCCGGCGGTAAGTTCCAGGGTGGCAGTATCGCCATTTTTCCTTATAATATCAATTTCATAGGTCATGGAAGTTTTGGTGCTAATATGTGAAAGTATCTGATTGCGGGATTCAACCGCAACGTGTTCGAGCAGATCAGATCCCACGAGTTCATCAGAGGAGTAACCTGTTATTTCTGATACACGTTTGTTTATTGCAGTTATGATGCCGTTGCGGTGGACCACATATCCGTCATTGACGCTGGATATGACACGCAGGTAATATTCGTTTTTCCGCTGAAGCATGGTGTTGCTTTGTTCCATGTTCAGCAGCTTCTGCTCAAGCTCACGTATCTGCCCGAGTAGATTCGCGATTTCGTCGCGATATTCCGCAGGGGATTTTGTGTTTTTCTCTGACATTCTCTTCAATTCCGGATTGTTAAATGATAATTTTTACCTGCATCATACAGGCGCATATGCAATGGGATTTATCCCGGAAAAACTCTGCCAATCTTTTATATGACGGTTAATTAATCAATACTTCTTTTCTATATATATCTGCAAAAATGCCTGCAGAAAGAAAAAAAATTGTATTATGTCAATATTTAATTAAAAAAATGTAAATTTGATCTTCAAACAATGATAAAAGTAACATGTGAGATGACACGGCTGTCGGGTGCAAACTGTTACTGCGGGGTGGATTTTTTACTGTATTGTAATGAAGGGCCGATATAATGTGTTGACGTGAAATTAACGGTGCATATAGTATTGCAGTTCGAACACAGTA
>JAKQCH010000430.1 GCA_029573825.1 Spirochaetota bacterium
GCTGTATGACAAGGCGGTAGGGGAGTTTGATAAATCCATACAGTACTACAACAAATCATCAGCGAAGGTCTTTCACAATAAAGGCTGGGTCCTTGAGCTGAAGGGAAAGCACGGGGAGGCGCTCAATAATTACGAAGAGGCCATCCGGAGAAATCCCGGACAGCTCGTGTCCCATGAACGGGTCGGATACATGTATTATCTTACCGGCAAATACGAAGAGGCAGTATCCACTGGGGAGTATGTCCTCTCGGTAAATCCTGACAACAGAAGTGTCTCCCAATGGCTCCCCGATGCCTACGCGAAAAGGCTGCGGATGCGACAGCAGAAACTGATTGCACAGGAGCAGCAGAAGAAACAGGAAATTACGCAGGAACAGCCGGAAAAGAAGGAAGAAGCGAAAAAGAAGAAAAAGCATCGGGTATTCTACGCGACCCTTGACGGCATGGTGCGCTACGGCTACTATTACAAGGGAAGCGGCTTCAAATACGAAAGCACGGAGGGGTATGTGGCAGATATTCCCCATTCCCTGTATGTAAACTATTCACCAATTCCGTCGTTTGAGTTTGACCTTCTGGTTGGAAACCCCTACCTCGGGGCGCTGTCGCCGAACCTCGCAAGCTATTCGGAACGGTTTCAAGCGATATATCATCTTGGCAGTTATTATCTCGGTATTGGAGTGCTCCTGAACCACTATAACGATGATTTTAATTATGGCGAATCAACGACGCTCCACGATATCAAGGGAGGCATCGTATTTGGCGTGGAGCGGGACCGGTATTCAATGCGGTTTCTCTTCTATCCGCGCGAGCTTCCCCACGACGGCCCACAGTCTTCAGGGAAAACATACGATGTGGACTATATCGAATATACCTTTAACTACTATGTGGACCAGTACCTGAGTTTCTTCGTGTTCCTCAGCGTGAACGATTATTATTTCTTTGATCACGAAGCTGAAGTGTCCAACTACTGGGGCGTGTATAATTTCGGTTTCGGCATTACTGTGGCAAAATACGACACTGTCACCAACGAAAAGCTGGTGTCGGTGACCTTCGGGTTCGTGTACCGCATGTATCTCCGTGATCTTGACAATCCAAGGCCCTACAAATTCTTCAATGGCCAGGGGTGGATGGGGGCTGACTCCGAAACATGGTTCGAGGGTGAGCCTTTTCCGGGGTTCCGCACTACAGGACATGAGTTCTCGATTCGTGTCGATGTAATGATTGCGAAGAATGTATTCTTATATCAAAAGCTGATGTTTGAACTTGTCAACGGAGACGAGGAGGATGATCACCACGATCTCAACCTGCTTCTCGGTGCCGGTGTGCAGTTCTGACCGGGAGAGTGTATGCAGGAAGTTGTGAGTTTCATGGAAGAAATTGCCCGGGGCGCAGGAAAGATCCTTCTTGGAGGGTTCCGTTCCAAAAGTACCAGCGTCTCATATAAAAGCCGCACCGACCTTGTGACCAACATCGACCGGGAATCGGAGGCGTACCTTTTCGGAGAAGTCAGAAAAAAATATCCCACCCATGCCATTGTCGCGGAGGAGGGCGCCCGTCAGGACGCCGACGGCGATCTTCTCTGGTACATCGATCCCCTGGACGCGACAAACAACTTCGCTCACGGTATCCCCTATTTCTGTGTATCCATCGGGGTCTTTTCCCGCAGTGAGGGAAAAGTCATGGCGGGTGTTGTGTTCGATCCGTACCACGGGGAACTGTTTTCGGCGGTCCGGGGCAGCGGGGCGGCATGTAACGGCGAAACCGTTTCCGTGTCATCCACGAAGGACATGGGGGTCGCGTTTCTCTCAACGGGTTTTCCCTACGACCGTGAAAACATGGAGAAAAACAACCTGCGGCAGTTTACCGCGATGTCGCCGAAAATTCAGGGGATCCGCCGCCGCGGAACCGCAGCGGCGGATCCCCTGAATTTTCGGCGACATCGCGGTAAACTGCCGCAGG
>JAKQCH010000436.1 GCA_029573825.1 Spirochaetota bacterium
GAAAGTCCCCGCCATTTCAGGAACCCCAGGAGTATGCCGTGAGTTTGAATGAGGGCGTAATTAATTCTCCCCCCGATTGTGGTGCTTTCAAAGGTGTAATCGTCTTGCTCCTCCCCTATGTCAACTCTACCGAAAATCCCCGTGAGGTACAGGCCATAGGCGATGAATTTCGCGTGAATACCGGCGTTTATCGCGACCCCAAGGGCCACACCGGCATGGACGTCGCCGTCTGCTTCGAGGTCGTCTTCAATTGTGTCCTTGTTGTAATAATCTGCATCTCCGCTGGGGGCCTGGAGCCCTCCCATGACTCCAATTGATACGAAAAAGAGGTCGTAGTTCTGATAACCCTGTATTGTGCCTGCGTGTGACGAATATGCGTTGGCATTGGCAAAACCGCGGGCAAGGTCAGTCTGGTTTTCAAATTTTGATAATGTACTTATTGCTTTTTTGTAAGAATCACTTTTCTCAATATTATCTTCCCATGCGGCTTTTAAAAGACCATCAACAGTAACATTAGATGATGTGGGTCTGTTTACAATAATTGTTGCTGCATCAAGTACACCTGCCGCAATGAATAATAGAAATATCCCTGTAAAGAGCAGTAGTGATATCCGTTTCATATATCCTCCTGTTAATCCGGCTATATGTTTGTTAGTACACTTTCAACAATAGTGTTTATATAATAAACCAGAAACACTCAGATAATGCAACTTTTTTTACTCCGGATGGGCTTTTTTAGGAACCGTACGCGGACGTGCGGGAAATGACCTCACCCGACCTCCGGTCCGCTCTCCTTCGTTAGGCGAGGGCTTCTATGTAAGAAAGGATTGCATTCGGGGGCTGACATACTCAACAAGGGCCTCGATTACCGCGGCCTTTATTGTCCTGTGCCTTCCTGCCTACCGAGCCTCCCGGATAAGGCTGTCGTTAACTGTTACATGTGCCATGTTCTGCATCCATAGTATAGAATACTTAAAAAAGGAAGACGTTTCAATTATAAATTAATTTCATATACCACTGAAGCGCCACCATGAATTTCTGTTTATATCTTGACTAATAAATTTTATGTATGTATCATAAACGAAATATTAAATCATTGCTTGATACTTGAATGACTAACACAGATTGGGAAAAAATTGTACAATTCTGGCTTGATGAGGCTGGTGAAGCATTGCGGGTAGCGGATCATCTTTTTGAGAAAGGGGATTATTCCTATTCATTGTTTTTTGGGCATTTAGGGATAGAAAAATTTCTAAAAGCGGTATATGTTTCAAAAAAGCGAAAGCATGCTCCTCCTGTTCATAATTTGGAAAGACTTGCAGTTGAAGCTGCATTAGAAATGACCGTACAGAAACGGGATCTTCTTATAAGGGTAACCGCATATAATATTGAAGCGAGATATCCGGATATACACAGATCATTCAGAGAGAAATGTACTGCTGATTTTACGGGAAGAGAATTGAATGAAATTAAGGAATTTATTCAATGGCTACAGTCGATAACGATACATTAAAAAAAATAAATGAATTAATCAATATATTGAAAGATAAGAACATTCGAATACAGTATGTGTATTTATATGGTTCCTTTGCTCGTGGTACAGCTGGGGAATGGAGTGATATAGACATTGCGATAGTATCAGATGATTTTTCAAAGAATCGAATTGATGAAAGAATACGATTGATGAAAATCACTTCAAATATTGATTCCCGTATTGAACCAGTTCCTTTCAGGACAGAGTATTTTGACGAGTCAGACCCTCTGGTATGGGAAATCAAAAATACCGGCATTCAAATTCCATTGAATTGATATATTTTTTCATGGAGCGGATATAGTATCCGTTCCATGTTTATTCAGCTTCTACTTAAACACAATCTTCTCCCCGTCGCTGTCCGCCTTGATCTGAAGGTCGCCGGTAATGTCACCCCCAAGAAGTTTCACCGAGAGGGGATTCAGAATGTGCTTCTGAATGGCCCGTTTCAGTGGCCGTGCCCCGAACTGCGGATCATATCCTACGGTAATGAGAAATTCCAGGGCCTTTTTGGTAAGGTCAAGCTTGATCCCCTGTGCGATGAGCCTTTCAGCGAGCTGTTTCAGCTGCAGCAGGATAATCTCCCTGATGTGTTCTTTCGTGAGGGGGTTGAAGATAATAATCTCATCAAGGCGGTTCAGGAACTCCGGTTTAAAATGGAGCTTCATTTCCTGTTCCACTCCCCCGCGGCGCTCTTCGTAGGGAATTGACTCGTCGCTGATATAGGCGGTGCCGATGTTGGAGGTCATGATGATCATGGTGTTCCTGAAGTCCACCACACGCCCCTTTGAGTCGGTGAGGCGCCCTTCGTCAAGGAGCTGCAGGAAAATATTGAACACATCGGGGTGCGCTTTTTCGATCTCGTCAAAAAGCACCACGGCATAGGGCCTGCGGCGCACCGCTTCCGTGAGCTGGCCACCTTCATCGTATCCCACGTATCCCGGAGGCGCCCCGATCAGCTTCGCGACGGCATGCTTTTCCATGTATTCTGACATGTCGATCCGGACGATAGCTTTCTCGTCGTTGAACAGGAACTCTGCTACGGCCTTCGCGGTCTCCGTTTTTCCTACTCCCGTGGGTCCCAGAAACACAAAAGTACCGATGGGCCTGTTGGGGTCCTGCAATCCGGACCGCGACCTTCTTACTGCGTCCGAAATTGCTTCGATCGCCTGATTTTGTCCCACAACACGTTTCTCTATAAGCCGTTCCATCTGTATGAGCTTTTCCCGTTCCCCTTCAAGCATTTTAGAGACGGGAATGCCTGTCCATCGTGACACCACTGCAGCGATCTCCTGTTCTGTTACCTCCTCCTTCAGGAGCTTCCGGTCCTTCTGAATTTCAACGAGACGGCTGTTGATTTCCGTGAGGGTCTTTTCCAGCTCGGCTATTTTGCCGTACCGGATCTCAGCGACGCGGTTCAGATTTCCTTCACGTTCGGCGCGCTGTTCCTCAATTCTCAGGTTCTCAATTTCCTCTTTAATTCTGCGTATTTCGGTGATGACGTCCTTTTCATTTTTCCACTGTCCCACGAGTTCATTTTTGCGTTCAGTGAGGTTCGCCAGTTCCTCGTCAATTTTTTCAAGACGATCCTTCGATGCCTTGTCCTTCTCCTTCTTTACCGCCTGCTTTTCGATGGTAAGCTGGCGGATGCGGCGTTCGATATCGTCAATCTCCATGGGCATGGAGTCAATTTCCATTCTGATAAGGGATGCGGACTCATCAATGAGGTCTACCGCCTTGTCCGGAAGGAACCGGTTCGTGATGTACCGGTCGGAGAGCATCGCCGCCGCCACCACAGCGGAGTCCGATATCCGCACCCCGTGGTGCACCTCGTATTTTTCCTTGAGTCCCCGGAGGATGGCAATGGTGTCCTCCACGGATGGCTCCCCGGTGAACACCGGCTGGAACCGGCGCTCCAGTGCCTTGTCTTTTTCAATATACTTCTGGTATTCATTAAGGGTGGTGGCGCCGATACAGCGCAGTTCCCCCCGCGCAAGGGCAGGCTTCAGCATATTTGACGCATCCACGGAACCTTCCGCGGCCCCCGTTCCCACAAGGGTATGGAGCTCGTCTATGAACAGAATGACCTCGCCTTCGGACTCTTCTATTTCCTGGATTACCGCCTTCAGGCGCTCTTCGAACTCACCACGGAACTTTGCTCCAGCGACGAGGGCCCCCATGTCCAGGGCGGCGAGGCGCTTGTTTTTCAGGTTTTCCGGCACGTCCCCGGAGACGATCCTCTGGGCAAGGCCCTCCACGATGGCAGTCTTTCCCACTCCCGGTTCACCTATGAGAACGGGATTGTTCTTTGTGCGGCGCGTGAGCACCTGCATGACGCGGCGTATTTCCTCATCGCGCCCGATTACAGGATCAAGTTTGTTCATCCGGGACAGGCGCGTGAGGTCCTTGCTGTACCGTTCAAGGGCGTTGTATTTTTCTTCCGCGGTTTCATCCGTGGCGCGCTTTGTGCCCCTGATGTCCTTCAGCACCTTTAAAATATTGTCGCGGATAAATCCATGGGCGTTCAGAATTTTCCGTGCCGTTGTTTCACCGGTGGAAGATATTGCCAGGATCAGGTGTTCCGTGCTGAGGAACTCGTCCTTCAGGGCCACCGCCTCGTTCCAGGCCTGGTTCATGACGTCCCGCATGGCGGTTGACATGGATCCGCCCCCGGGG
>JAKQCH010000502.1 GCA_029573825.1 Spirochaetota bacterium
CCGGCCACAAGGAATGGCTCCAGAAATGGATGAATGACTTATGGCAAAAAAAGAGTGAAAAGCTGTCAATGATGATGAACGAAACGCCTTCTGTGGCTGTTCTTTCCGGTTCACAGGATAGCGATTGTGAAGCTCCTGAACTGAGAAGTATTAATTAATTTTATTTTTTCCAACAGGATTTCCCGCAATGAACCATGGTAAATATGGCCTCATTGCGGGGAATTATCAGAACATGCCGGCACCGTGAAACCGCACCATGTATTTACCCTGTCTGAACACCACATCTTCCCTGCATCAGAATACACTATATATTCATTTAATTAATACATGTATTTAACAAATATATTTATTGACGCGGCGGGTATTTCTGAAATTATGCTTCGAGGTAAGGTGTGGGGGAATAATAATGAAAAACTCGACGAAAGGTATACTCAAAAAACACGGGTGGCGAATTGACAGATTTCTTCACCACTATGTTTATTTCGTTTTTTATCAGCCCTATATCCGGGCAGCCCTTGTCTGTATCAACTTCATGGATAAAATGTCCTGGTGTAAACCCCTGATTCCAATGATTGACGCCATGTATCAGCGGTTCCATGCCAAGATATTGATACCGGAAGACGCCAAAAAAATTTTCGAACTGAATGAAGACCTTTCCGCGATATCTGACCGCAACAAAAGGATAATTCCTTTCCGGTATGCCTATAAAATTCTGTTTCATGAACCTCACCACATTGCGGTGATGGACTGTCCGTGTCGGAAGGCCCTTCCGCCCTATGAAGAAGTGAATTGCTGTATTGCGGTGGGACGCGAGATATCGTCGTTCTGGCTTGAACACTGTGAAAAGTATAACGCACGAAAAATTACCCAGACTGAAGCCATTGGGATTATTGAAGCACAGCGGAAAACCGGACACGTTACCCAGGCATTTTTCAAAGTCGCGACAGGGGGAGCAACAGGGGTGATCTGCAGCTGCCGTCCGGAGAACTGTATAAGTTTCAAGGCAACCGCAGCAACGAGGAAATTTAATAAAAACCTCTCACAGAGCGCTTCTTCGGGATACTCCGTTAACATTGACACGAAAACGTGCACTGCATGCGGTGAATGTCTGGATTTCTGCCATGGAGAGGCACTGATGCTGAAGGATGGGCAGCTTGTGTACGATACCGCCCTGTGCCTCGGATGCGGTCTCTGTGTAGATCGGTGCAGCAAAGGGGCTCTTTCACTCTATTGCGACAGTGCCAAACCGATGCCCCTTGATGTTGAAATGGTGAAACGTGAACTCTCTGAATAAGTAATTCGGGAGTACCACGATTGTAACCGGAATATAATATTATGTCTATGGCTGAATCGATATGAACATTGTAAAAATTTTCAATGCCCTGCGTCAGGGGATAGTGCCTCCCCCGAATGAAGTTCCTGCTCCGATATTGAAATTCGCCGCATCGGCAATCTCTATGAGGGGAAAGATATCAAACCTCACTTCGGTGGAGCGGACTTTTTCGGCGCTGTATCATCATGAACCGGACCATGTTCCGGTGACACCGCTGCTCTGTTCTGCGGCACGGCAGATACAGGGGATTTCATTTCCGGACCTTTCCTTTGATGGAGAAAAGGCGGCGGAGGTTTTTTATTCCGGGTGGGACTTCGTGGGAGGAGATCTGATTGTCCTGATGCTGGACCTTTCCGTTGAGGCTGCTGATTTTGGTCAGGCCATGGAATATCCCGGGATGACAACAGCACGCCCCGATTATTCACGGCCTGTCATAAAAAACAGAGACGGTTACCGCAAATTGAAACCGGTGAAGCTCGCTGAGGCGCGGCGGATGCAGGAATTTCTTACCCTCTGCAGGATTATGGTAAAGCGTGTAGGGTTTCGGGGTCTTGTGGGTGGATTCGTATTCGGGCCTGCCGGCATTCTGAGCATGCTTTGTGGTGCCGAGAATTTTTTCAAGGACTGCCTCCTCTATCCCGACGAGGTGCGAAAGGCGTGTGAAACAGTCACCGGGGTGCTTATTGAATATGTGGAGGCCCAGTGCGATGCCGGTGTCCCTGCAATCGCAATAGATACGCTCTATGCAAGCGCCAGTGGATTGCCGAAAAAGGTGTGGGAGAATATTGAAGGACCCTTTGCACGGGACATAAGCAATGCGATAAAGGGGAAGGGATGCATGGTGGGCATTCATAACTGCGGCCACAGCCCCTTTGCCGATGTACAGCTGAAATGGACGGAACCGGATGTGCTGAGCATTGCACATCTTCCCGATGACTGCAGGGATATCGTGGAATTGAAGGAGAAATACGGCAGGGACGTAACCATCATCGGATATATTCCCACACAGCTTCTTATCCATGGAACGCCGGCAGAGGTTATGGATGAGTGCCGGCGTCAGATTGATGTCCTGGGGAAGGGAGGCGGATACATCATGGCTCCCGGGTGTGAGTATCCTCCCAATATTCCTCTTACCAACGCCTTCGCGATGATGGAGGCAGCGAAGCGTTACGGGTAATAAATTCTTTTGAAGCTGGAAGATGTAGATCAATTACTGGATACAGGTTATGGATAAAAGGGAATATGTAACAATTATTGAAGAAGCGGTCCTGAATGGTGATGTGGCAGAAATTGCAGCAATTATTAAAAAAAAGAGTAGCCTTTCTGCAGGGACAAAAGATATTCTTGCAGCATTGTCCGGGGGTATCGAATCCGCCCGCAATAAACTCCATGAAGGGGTAATCTCAATCCCGGAGTTTCTGCTTTCCATTGATGCGTTCAAAGAAGGAATGTCACGGGTAAAGTCAGGAGTCGCCGGGGGAGTTCCCGTGTTCATCGGCGTCGTGGAGGGCGATGTGCACGATCTGGGTAAAAACATTGTGGCTGCAGTGCTGAGCGCATCCGGATATGCGGTCACTGACATGGGTAAAGATGTAACACGGGACCATGTGCGCCGCTATATCGACGGAAGGAAAAAAGCTGTTGTGGCCCTCTCCTCAATGATGTCCACCTCGTTCGGGGCAATGAAGGAGATAATCAGCTGGCTGGGCGAAACGGCACCGGGAATAAAAACGATGGTGGGGGGCGCCTCACTGGACCTGAAGATTGCGAAATCAATGGGAGCTGACGGATACGCAGAGAGCGCGGTGACGGCCCCTGAAGAAATGAAAAGAATATGTAAAGCGTTTAAATACAATGAAAACAAATACTGACACAATACAGTTTATTGCGCCGGACTTTGAGAAGCTAGTCGCAGATGTTCTGGTACAGGGAGGGTTTCAGTCTCCGGACCAGGCAAATGAATCCATGCGCCGCAAGGCTGAGGAAGCGGCGAACCGTGCCCTTGCTTCTATTGATCCG
>JAKQCH010000503.1 GCA_029573825.1 Spirochaetota bacterium
GATTGGTTGTTATTCAGCCCGAAAGGGCTTCCCCCGTGATAGGGGATTACGACGTAATACTTCGAGTATACTTGTCTTTATTGTTGTGCATTGCCCGAAAGGGCTTCCCCCGTGATAGGGGATTACGACCTATCTTGAGCCCAAAACCGAACACGCCCACGAGTAAAACATGCCCGAAAGGGCTTCCCCCGTGATAGGGGATTACGACTTAATCGCTACCCTGTTTGAGAGTCCAGTCATGGACATTGCCCGAAAGGGCTTCCCCCGTGATAGGGGATTACGACTTAGGCGTTTCCCCGGAAGCTGCAAAAGACCCTTGATAGGCCCGAAAGGGCTTCCCCCGTGATAGGGGATTACGACGAAACTACCCTATGAGGAGCTTCCATGTGATGATCTTCCCGAGCCCGAAAGGGCTTCCCCCGTGATAGGGGATTACGACGGCGGAACGGTATTTCAGTACTGCGCTCCTCTGATGTGTCCGCCCGAAAGGGCTTCCCCCGTGATAGGGGATTACGACGCAGGAGAATAAATGCGAATGACATAAGGTTTCCTCCGGAGCCCGAAAGGGCTTCCCCCGTGATAGGGGATTACGACCAACTTACTGCATACGACGATAATACCGTCAAGAACGGCATCGCCCGAAAGGGCTTCCCCCGTGATAGGGGATTACGACCTTTAATGGCCTATCGGTATGAAGCGCATCGCCACCTATCGCCCGAAAGGGCTTCCCCCGTGATAGGGGATTACGACCTGCTGATGGGCAACTGTTTGCCCATGGATATCCATATATGCCCGAAAGGGCTTCCCCCGTGATAGGGGATTACGACTCAAAGGTGACAATGTTCATTTTGCCGAATGTACAAAATGCGCCCGAAAGGGCTTCCCCCGTGATAGGGGATTACGACCGGGTTGGTATTTATTGTGTCCTTCGAACACAGACGGTGCCCGAAAGGGCTTCCCCCGTGATAGGGGATTACGACGTCATCATGACCGGGGTTGATAAAGAGAAATGAATGATTCCGCCCGAAAGGGCTTCCCCCGTGATAGGGGATTACGACACCACTCGCCCTCAAAATATATTTCGACCCATTCCGGTTTGGCCCGAAAGGGCTTCCCCCGTGATAGGGGATTACGACGCATTACGGCATACCTCTGGAGACAACCACTCCTGACATAGCCCGAAAGGGCTTCCCCCGTGATAGGGGATTACGACGACATCATGTCGCAGTACCGTTCCAAATCTGTCATTGGCAAGCCCGAAAGGGCTTCCCCCGAGATAGGGGCCGGAACATGAAACTGGCTGAAAACATTAGATACTCATGAAGCATCATGAGGGAAGTTTGAAACCGCGTTTTATTGAGCGCGGTTTTTGTTTTTTAAGGTCATGAGGAATCTGGAATTTTTTAAACGGGTTATGTTTTTTCCCCGATATTCCATTCGAAATTATTGTCATATTGAATAACGGTTCACAGGAGAATGAGTACGGAAAAATTGTGACGGAAGCGGTACAGAAAGAAAATGAAAGAATAATTAATTTAACGTGAATATAGTTTAAAAATAATTGACAATATATATTGATATACATAACATTATTTGTCTGTTCAGATTTATGGCTCACGTTGTTACAATACAATTGCGCTGCTTTCGAGGTTTTCAATGAATGTGGATGTTTCCCGTGTAAAAAATGTATCCCGTACCGCGTTTAAATTTGAAGTGGTTACTCCAATGTTTACAGGCGGAGCTGATCCGGCGTGTGCGGAAATACGCGCGCAATCCATAAAAGGCCTTTTACGCTTCTGGTGGCGCGTGTTTCAGAGCGAACCGGATATAAAAAAACTCAAGGAGGAGGAAAACCGGATTTTCGGCTCCACAAAGGGGAAATCACGTTTTTCCATAGCAGTTTCCTGTCAGGAAAAGCCCCGTATGGAAGACCTTAATAAAGGCGAAACATATTCTGTCGCCGGGAAAAGTTTTTCACCCGGAATCATTGAATATCTGGCATTTGGCGTTTGCTCGTATAACAGTGAACAAAGAAAATTTGTGTATCTTCGTGAGCATTTTACACCGGAATCAAAATTTGAACTGCATTTTACCTTTTACGATGACTCCATAAAAAACGAGGTGCTTAAATCGCTCGCCCTGCTGGTGTGTTACGGTGGAATCGGGGCGAAATCGCGTAATGGGTTTGGTTCGGTGCGGCTGCTTGACGGAGAACTGCCCGATGTCGGCACAATACAGCCGTCACACAATCTTTTACCGTACCCTTCATTTTCAAAAAGTACCCGGCTCATAGAATTCAAGACGCAGGCGCCCTGGGTGAGCGCGTTATCCGAAATAGGCATGGCATACCGGAGCATGAGAATTTCAAAAAAAATCGGAATTGAAAAACATGTGTTCCGCAACAGGGAACTGCTGGCCCGCCCTATCATTGACAGGAACAGGGAAGTTGCGGGAGGAAGGCTGGGAAAACAATTTTATCTTCATGTCGACAGGGTCGAAGATGGGTGGCGGGGAAAAATACTTATTATGCCGTACGCGGTCCATGGGGGCGAAAAGAACGAAACGTACAGGACAATCATTGCGGATGCGGTTAAAATCCTGGAAGATTATAAAAATAACAAAAAACCAGAAACTATTTATTGATGCAAGGAGGCGCCGGGCGCTGCATGACTTACAGGAAACCCGATTCATCATACTGGGACGTGAAATTGGCTGCGTATCTTCATAATCCAATTGACGCGTCCCTTTATTCGCCGTACAATGTGGACATGGCAGCGGAACTTCGGAAGGCTTTTGGTGTCAGTGCTGATGCTCCTTCCGGTGCGGAAAAAGCCGGCATACTGGCGTCAGGTTTTGAGCGCGGTACGCTGCCCGGCTCCTCTGAAGATGGAAAGTCCGGCGGTCCTGCTGATTTTTTCCATTCACCGGTCATAACGCATCCTGTCGCGGAAACAGGGGCTTTGGAAATCGATATTACTGAACAGGGTCCCGCCGGCAGTGTGCATGGTTCCCTTTGTGCGGCGGTTAGTGATGTTCCCGGCAGTCACGAATGGGGCCCGCGGGAGCGTTTTCTGTATACGCATCTTCTTCTCCGGTTCAAACTCGCGGAGGACAATGTCGGGGGCCTCGGGGCGCTGTGGCACCGGCTTCCGGCGGATGTATGTTTCCCGGATCACAGCGTATGGCAGCATAATGCTCTTGCGTCCGCGTTTTGCTCCACTATGGAAATGTCAGGTTCAATGGACGGAATCGGCATGATGGTGTGTTCTATTACCCCGGTGCAGGCATTTATTTCGCGCGCCCGCAAGCTGCGGGATTATTGGACAGGTTCGGTTATTTTGTCGAAGCTCGCTTTTGAAGGAATACGGTGGGTTGTTGAAAACCTCGGCCCGGACCATATATTGTATCCTTCACTCATTGACCAGCCTATGATAGTCGAATACATGCGTCATGAATTGGCACATAACACCCCGGCCATGCCGAAAACGCCGGGGCAGCATGCGGATATCGCGTCTTTCCCGAACAAATTCATTTTTATACTACCCGTACATCAGGCCGATGAGATTGCGGTTGAAATTGAGAAACATATTCTTTCCTGGTGGCGGAAGCTGTTTGAGGACGTGTATACGTTTACCTCTGAACGGGCATGCCGGGGCGATGATGAGAAACAACAGCTTAAATCCATATTCGAAAGGCAGTGCGCGGATTACTGGGATTTCTCATGGAGCGCTGTGCGCTTTGCCGGTACATCTGACGTTGGGGAACTCGGGGACCTTCTCCCTGAAAGCGCTTTCAGCGGGGGAGTAAAGCTCGCGGGCCTGTTTTCGGGACTTCTTGATAAAAAATCAATTGCGTCCCTGGAGCATAATTTCAAAGGACTCTTTTACCCGGCAAGTCATTCCCTGCTGCAATCTTCACTTGCTTCGGAGAAAAGCGGCAGGGTGATACGGCGTGTTCCTGAACCCGGCGAAAAGTGCTGCCAGTGCGGAGAGTTCGAGTCGCTCCACGCCGGCAGGGACGGCGCGTGGAAATCAGCGCAGCATTATACCGAAACAATCAGCACATTCTGGTCCAGCCTGAGGGGCGCCGGTGATATCGGGGAAACGGAATTTAGCGATAAAGAGCATCTGTGCTCGTTGTGCCTTGTGAAACGCCTCGCGTACCGGGTTGTTACGGACAGCGATTCACATCTGCTTTCAAATATCTTCAGGGATTATGAAAGCTTTCCCACCACCACGCACATGGCGCTTTATGACTATTTTAAAAGAAACAACATAACCTCCGGAAAAGAAATGCGTGATATCGCGGACAAAGTCCACGAGAATATAGACGATACAGCGCCTCGCGGTATTAAAGGACGTCTTGAAAATATCGACAGATATTACGCGATTCTTCTTATGGATGGGGACTATGTCGGCAAACTGGTAAACGGAGAGACAGTTTCGGCGCGATGGGAAACTTCCATGCACCCGGAGATTGTTGAATGGCTGAAGAAAAAATCACCTGACGCGGATTACCGTGATTGCTGGAACAGCATTTTCGAAGACCCTTCCACTAAATACCGCGGTCTTAACCCCGCGGTTCACGCGATGATTTCGGAATCGCTTGGAGATTTCTCGCTTTATGGAGTAACGTCAATCGTTAATAAATATGACGGGCGACTCATCTATGCGGGGGGAGATGACGTATGCGCGGTTATGCCGGTTCATACTGTTTTGAATGCTGCACGGGATATCCGCAGGTATTATAATTCATTCTTCCGGTTTGTGGACATTGATGGCGAAAGTACGGAAATTTCAGGAACATGGGCCCCGAAGCCAGGAAAACTTTCTGTTAATCTGGGCCGGGGAAGGGGCGAGGCGTCCAACGATATTTCCATTTCTGCCGGTATCCTTATTTGTCATCACAAGGAAAACCTTACTGAAATGATTAAAAACGCCCACGAACTTCTCGATAAAGTGGCAAAGGAACAATGCGGAAGGAATGCCTGTGCCATAGAACTTCGGAAAAGAAGCGGCGGTTCGCGTGTTGCTCGCGCG
Organism: Spirochaetota bacterium; assembly: GCA_029573825.1. Classification (GTDB taxonomy): domain Bacteria; phylum Spirochaetota; class UBA4802; order UBA4802; family JAGODF01; genus JAKQCH01. Next base: position 5,040 of record JAKQCH010000503.1, read on the forward strand.
AAATGGGACAACCGGGAATATTGGGACGCGTTTTCCCTGATAACTGAAATGGCAGCTTCAGGTGAAGACTCAAACAGGCTTTCTTCATCGCTTGCCTACCGGCTTCAGCAGTACACCAGCGGTATTACTGCTATTGCAGGGTCACATGAGCCTGAGGCCCTGCTGGATTTATTCTTTATGTCACTGATCGAGAAATCTATAGTAAAGGACAGTGAATCAATAAAAAAACTGGCATCCGCTATCAGGGCGATCACAGTGCGGCCGGGAGTGACTGATCCGTTTAACACTGAGCCGCTGCTGGTGGCATTGTATTTAGCAAAGGGAGGGATTCATGGCTGAATGGTTCGCGTATTCACCGGTCGATACCATGTTTATACGGGGAGCAGAGCCTCTGGTCCGCGGTGAAACTCATGGAGCTTCGACGGTATTTCCGCCCCCTGTTTCTACAATCGAAGGAGCGCTGCGGACAGCAGTGCTTGCGGGGAAGAACATTAATCCTTCCGATTACAACTCCGGGAAAGCGGACCCTGACGTTACTGACTACATTGGATTGTCCGGCAGTGCTTCTCCGTTTTCAATTTGCGGTCCGCTTTTTCTGAAAGACGGGAAACTTCTCACACCGGCGCCTTATATATGGTATGTGCAAAAGGATATATCTATTGGGAAAGAACCTGTTCCCGTATTCAGGGCACATCGTCTTCAGAAGTCCGCGTGTATTTACGGGAATGTTCAGCTCTGGGTAAAGGGGCCGGGCCTGGAAATGAACAGCGTGGGAGGTCACTGGGTTGATGTTGACTCACTCGTATCCAATGATGCGGAAGTGAGGTTGTTTTCCCCGCAGGAGCTTTTTCAATATGAAATCAGGACCGGCATTGCTATGGAGGTGAAGAAGCGCTCTGCCAGGGAGAGCCATCTTTACAGCCTCAGCCATGTTCGTCTTAATCCCGGTGTTAAAATGGTATTTTCTATTGATAAAAAATTACCTCTCCCTGAAAAGGGAATGCTGTGTATAGGTGGAGAGCAGCGTTTCGGGGGATATGAAAGAATTACCCTGGCGGACGTGAAAGAAGGAGCCTCTGATTTCTATATGTCGCTTTCTCAGACTGAAAGCGGGGAAAAAGTAAATGAATGTGTTGTGGCCACGGGAAAACCAATATATCTCGGCGGTTGGGATATGCATGCGGGATTTCATAAACCCATGAAAGGGTATTATCCAGCAGGTTCCGTATTCAGCAAGAAAATAAATAATAACATGATCCGGTTATAAGGAGGATTCAGTGAATAAAGAACGAGATATAATTTCTTTGTATGCGGTTTCGCCGCTCCATGCGGGAAGCGGTTCAATTATCGGAGCAGTGGATTTACCGATTCAGCGTGAGCGTCACACGGGGTGGCCCCATGTTCAGGCTTCGGGCCTCAAAGGGGCATTGCGGGCCCATGTTCGTGACGGACTTGAAAATATTGATGGCCAGGCTGATATTAAGCTTTTAAATCTTATATTCGGTTCAGATGAACAGGATGGCTGGAAGGAGATGAGCGCGGGAAAGGACGGTAAGGGTAAAATGGAAACCTTACCGGCCGCGATTGCAGTGTCGGACGCAAAGCTTCTGGCGTTTCCAGTGCGTTCAAATATTGCACCTTTTGTGTGGGTCACCTGTCCGGCGGTATTGCGCCGTTACGGAGAGGACCTTGCGTTTTCAGGTATGGGAGGTATAGGCGACATACCTCCGGTTGAGGAGGAAAAAGCTGTCCCCCTGAATAATTTTCAGTATTCCGGAGATGTTCTCCTTGAAGAAGTTGTGGTGTGTGCAGAAGGGAAAACGGTTGTAGAATCAATTTCAGATCATTTCCCAACACTAACCAGGCTTCTTCTTGTGTCCGATCAGGTATTTGACTACTGCGTGAGTTCCTGTACAGAAGTGCAGACACAGATCAAGATCAATGCGGAAACAGGCAGTACTCAGGACGGCTCATTGCGTTACCAGGAACTCCTTCCTTCTGATACCGCGTTATACTCGGTTGTGGTTTTTAATAGGGACAATTTTGACAATTCAATGCAGGCATCAATGGTGAGAGACCAGATGAAGAAAAGGATACGCCATTTTGTTCAGATCGGGGGGGATTATACTCTTGGACGTGGGATCTGCCGCTCAGCGTGGTTTAGTGACGTGAACAAAGGGGGACGGTCATGAGGACACTTGGACAGAAGCGTGCTGAATTCTCACTCCGGAAAATTACCGGGATTAAAATTAATAAAGAATTCACATCACTTGCAAACAGCGCGCCATCAATGATACTTCAGAACGGGTTGGGCCTTACTGCCGCTTTCTGGAAGCAGAAGAGTAACGGTACCAGGGAGGATCGTTACGCTTCACTGCTGGAGTGGGTAAGAGAATGGCTCAGCGAATGTAAAATATTAAAATCGACCGATGTTGGTTCATTTTTTATATCACTCAGTGAATGTGAACAGATGAAATATTTAGAGGCACAGAAGGAAACACTCGCGCTTCTTGAATGGGTGAAACGTTACGCGAATGGATTTTCTACTGAAAAGAAAATGGAGAATGAGCGATGAGCCCATTGTATACCCACAGAAAAGCCGCGGAGATTGTCGGTGACGGCGCAGGTATGAGTAATTATGGGCTCTGGTATAATAAATACGTTCCTGTTAATGCTGAATTTAAAAGCTCAAATGAGGCAGGTGACCATAATAAGGCCGTTGACTATTATTGCAGTAAATATAAAGAATTGTTGAAACAATCTCAAACCGGTGATTTGCTTTTTGAAAAGCAGCGCATGCTTGATCAATTTTGCGAATCAATGTCAGGTTTGTATGAGAGTATCTGTATTCGCGCCCGTCTGATGACGCCATTAGTCACCGGGATTGGACAGACCCACCCCCATGAAACAAGTCTTCTTTTTGAACATAACCTTGGAATTCCATATATTCCCGCGTCAAGCTTCAAGGGAATATCGCGCTTTGCGCATCTTCTTCAGCTTCTTGAAGAAAGAGAGAATCTTCCGGCCGGGGTTATTGATAAGGACATGCTTGACGAAGCGAAAACAGACATCCCGGCACTATTTGGGAATGGAGGCGACGGAGACGGATTGCGCGGCAGTGTGATGTTTCTTGACGTATATCCGGAAAATCTTCCGGAGTTAATCGTTGACATCATAAATCCCCATTATCCTGATTATTATCGTGACGATGAAAAACCTTCCCCTCCCTCAGATACCATGAACCCGGTCCCGGTTAAGTTCCTTGCAGTAAAGCCGGGAACAGTATTTGTGTTCAGGGCGCTTGTGCGAAAAAATATTTCAAAGAATGCGCAGAAAACATTTGCTTCGATTCCGGGATTTACAAGGGATAAAAACCTGCATGAAATCGTCATGGAGGCGATGAAGTACGCGATTGTCACTGAGGGGGTTGGGGCAAAAACCGCAACAGGATATGGGAGGTTTTCTATTTACAGCGGGAAAGGAAAACCGGAGTACGCAAAAACCGTTGCGATACATGAACCATCAGCCGACGAACAAGTTGATGTTGTTGCCGGCAAAGAGTACGTGGCTTCCGTTATTGAAATCACAAAGGACCTTGGCGCGATTATTCTTGAAATGCCGGATGGTAAAAGATGCCGTATGGGTAAATCAAAATTGCCTAGCAGCATGAAGCCTACGTCATACAAGGTGGGCCAGCGATTGACCGTGATGGTGAAAAAGAAATTAACCGGTTCAGATGACAGCTACGATCTGAAAATTATCAAGGGAGAAGAATGACCCAAACGCCTTTTAAAATATACCGGTTTCTCCTGACACTTCGGGTGCAGTCGAAAACAGAATTTTCAAATTTTCCCGGCATCGCTATCAGGGGCGGTATGGGGCACATGTTGAAAAAGATTGTTTGTGTAATGGCTGATACCGGCATTGTGTGCTTGTCGTGTCCGTTGAAAGAATCGTGTCCTTATATGGAAATATTTGAAACCCCTCTCCCAACGGGTAGTGAGATGATGAAAAAGGCAACCAATTGTCCTCACCCTTTTGCGTTAACACCACTTTTCTCGGCGCCGGCTGTATTTGAAAGCGGTGATCAAATGAAGATAGTGCTTTCGCTATTTGGCGAAGCGCTCAATAAGCTCCCGACGATAATTGCATCGTTTCATCTTCTCGGGGATTGCGGACTTGGTACGGCTCGGGGAAGGTTCTGTATTGAAAAGATTACAAATGTTGCCGACAATTCTGAGCTCATGTTTGACGGCAGGAATGTCAGTGTAGATAATATTAAGCCCATTTCTGTCGAAACGCATACTAACGTGGAGCGTTTAAAAATAACTTTTCTTACACCATGCCACATCGTACACAACAGAAAGACTTTACCAAAAGCTGAACTCAATCTAATTACCAAAAGTGTTTTACGGAGATTGTCACTGCTTGCATATTTTTTTGGTAATGAACGAAATGCCGATGTTTTGAGTATACCTTTGCCAAATGATATACAAAAAGAAAGCGAACATATTTCTCTGGTACGAACATCACGCTACTCAAATCATCAGAAGCGAGTGATGCCCCTTGAAGGTTTCGTCGGCGAGGCAGCATGGACCGGTCAACTTGACCATTATTATTCAATTCTCAAATATGGCGAGGCAATCAACATTGGTAAAAACACTTCGTTCGGTTTTGGCGCCATACGTGTCGAAGGTATAAGCAGGGGAGTGATTGATGCCTGACCTTTTTTTACTAATTAGCCATGAACTTACGGAAACTCAGAGATATGAAGCAGCAGAAGTACTCGGATGTGAAAGAATAATATCACTCCCTGTTCATCTGCAAACATCCTGGTCAAATGTTGATTCAGAAGTAGAAGATATTGGCGGCCCAGCCGCAGTGTTTATTGGATGGTTGGAATCAAACAGCAGAGAAGGAGACTTTTGTCATATTCAGGGTGACTTCGGCATGACCTTCCTGCTGGTGGACTGGGCCCTGAAACATGGGCGCGAACCGGTGTATTCATCAACAGAACGCGTCTTTGAAACACATACCGCCGGTGACGGCGCCATTGTGAACACGCACAGGTTTCGTCATGTGCGGTTCAGACATTATCGTACATACGGATAGGGGGAGTAACCCATGGGAAGCGTGTATATCAGTTTTCTCGGCCTTGGATCAATGAGCACTGTGGACAGCCGTTACAAATACAGTCCCGCGAGTTATTCTCTCAACGGGGCCGTTTCAGAATTAACGGAGTTTGTTCAGGCGGCGGAAATTCAA
>JAKQCH010000524.1 GCA_029573825.1 Spirochaetota bacterium
ATTTTCGGGCTTTTCGCATATTCCGTAAGATATATCGCCGTCATGATGCCGATCGGAATTGAAATTATCGAGGAGCCGATCATAAGATACAGTGTTCCCATTATCGCCGGGAATATTCCCCCCTCCGTCATGGAATTGCGGGGAAATTCCGTGATAAATTCCCAGGAAATGGCGGTATAGCCGCTTTTCACAATATATCCGATCATCAGGAACAGGAAAATTATGATGAACAGCGAAGCTCCTCGTATCACCCCGAACATGATTTTTTCAGTAATATCCGACCTTTTCTTCATTGCTCATATCTCCCATGTCCCGCGATACGGGATCTGTTACAATCAATTATTTTCTTCAGGGTCTTCATCTTTTTAGTTATGATAAAACTTGTACTTGTTAGAAAAATAATCCGCGATAAGGTTGAAGATGAAGGTGATAATAAACAGAATTATACCAATGGCGAAGAGCGCATGATAATGGTCCCCTCCCACGGCAGCTTCCGCCATTTCCGCGGCGATGTTGGAGGTAAGTGGTCGAACGGGATCAAAAATCGATCCCGGAATTATCGCCGCTCCTCCCGCGACCATGAGTACCACCATGGTTTCCCCGATTACCCGTGATATCCCGAGGATAATAGCTGTCCATATTCCGGAAAGGGACGCGGGGAGGACGATATGAAAGATTGTCTCCCAGCGGTTTGCCCCAAGGGCGTATGATGCTTCCTTCAGCGATACCGGGACGGAGGAAATCGCGTCTTCAGAAATACTGGCGATTGTGGGGATTGCCATGAATGCCAGCATCAGGGAGGCGTTGAAAAGGTTCAGCCCCGTATTGATTTCAAAGTGACGCTGGAGGACCGGCGCAATGACCACCATGCCGAGAAACCCGATTACGACAGAGGGGATGGATGCGATGATTTCAATCAGGGGCTTCATTATCTCCCTGATTCCCGAAGGGGCAAGTTCGGAAAGATAAATGGCCACCGCCAGACTGAAGGGGACGGCTATCAGTGAGGCCACGAGTGTTACTGACATGGATGCGGCTATCAGGGGGAAAATCCCGTAACGAGGGTTCTCGCTTGTGGGGTACCACTCTGTCCCGAATATGAAATCCAGCACCCCGGTGTGACCAAGAATCGGTATGCCCTCCCTGAATAGAAAGAGCATTATCAGGAACAGGATAAAAATACATGAAAATCCTGTAATGGTGAAAATCTTCTCGATTGCTGCTTCTGCCAGAAGGCTTCTGTTTTTCATAGGGTTCCTAATGTGCATACAGTCCAAAATTATAGAAAATGGTTCTTCCCGGTTGCTTGTAATGGAAATATTGTCAGGGAATATTAAGAAAATATGAAGATTGTGTGTAAAAAATTTAAATCATTCCTCTATGTATTATTTCTTTACCGGTGTACCGCGTTTTATGATTGACTGCTGCAGGGAGTGTTGTACATTCTTAACCATGAAGGACATAAGAAAAATAGTAATTATTCTCCTTGCCATGGTGATCAGTGTCGCTGTTGTCTCCGGATGTTCAAAGTCGATACCGGATGAGGTGGAGCCCAATGACACCTTCAGCAGGGCACAGAAGCTTGAAGAAAACGGATCAGTGCGTGGTTTTTTACACAGCGCCGGTGATGTCGATTGTTATCTGGTCACAGTAGCGGGGCCCACGGTCCTGGATTTTTCCCTGAGCGCGGTGCGGGGGATTAACCATTCCCTCAAAATATGGCGAGGTGACGGCAGTCCGAAACTCCTGAAGCATATTGATGATTACCGCAAGTCCGCTCCTGAACGTTTTTGCAACATGTATGCCGACAGGGGTGTGTTGTAT
>JAKQCH010000540.1 GCA_029573825.1 Spirochaetota bacterium
GCCTCGCAATTGTCGGGATGGCGATGATCGTATTGCTGGGCCTGTATTGCACCAGGAAAGGACATGCAGGATTTGCCTCGCATATTGTTCTTGTGACGATGTCGGTGGCGGCATGGATTGGTCTTTTTTCGAGTCTCGGAAAAATTGAGATTATCCGGGTACTGAATGGAATTTTTACATTGTTCCCGATCATCGGCCTTGTTTCCTTATTGATGAACCGCAGAGCGGTTCTTGTGTATACCATAGCGCACTGCGCGCTTCTGGGTATTTTTTGTTATGCGGTTTTTAAAACCGGGTTTCTCTCCAGGTCAGAGGCGTCAAGTTATTTTGTTGATTATGTGCTTGGAATGATCATGCTGGGTGTTATTTGCAGCAGGATACTGGCAAATAGCGCCGGTGCCAGGAAGGAAATCGGTGACGCCCTGGCGGAAAGCAACCGGAGGGGGGAGAGTATAAGGAATATTCTTGAACAGACCAGCAGCGCCGCGGCGCTGCTGGCGTCATCGACGGATAATCTTGCTGAAGTCACACAGTCCTTCTTCTCGAGCGCACAATCCCAGGCAGCCTCGGTGGAAGAGATCACCGCAGCCGTCGAAGAAGTGACTTCCAGCGGCGATGGAATTTATACCATTGCAGGGGAGCAGGCGTCGCTGTCGGGTAAGGTCGGGGAAGATATGGAACGTCTGCAGGGTATTGTCGTCACGATGGGGGATAAAATGCAGGATGCATTGATCATCCGCAATACCCTCAACGAGATGGTGGAAATATCCAGGACTGAGATCGGGGAGCTTCTCGGGGTAATGTCAACTGCCACATCGAATTTCAGGGGTGTACAGGAAACCGTAGGCATTATTGAGGACATTTCCGATCAGATAAATCTCCTGTCGCTGAACGCGGCCATTGAGGCGGCACGGGCGGGAGAGTATGGCAGGGGTTTTGCGGTTGTGGCTGACGAGATCGGGAAGCTCGCTGACAATACTTCGTCCAACCTCAAGTCTATCAACAACATGTTTACTGTCAGTAACGATGAAATCAGCCGGGTATACGTCCGGCTTGAGGATTTTATAAATTCGCTGAACACGATGATTGAACATATCGCGGAATTCAGTCATCGGGTGGACCTTGTGGTAGACCTGACGAAGCGGGATCTGGCGCTGAACAGGATTGCCCGGGAATCTCTGGGTTATGTTGCGGAGAAATCCGGTACTATTCTGAATGCCACAGGGGAACAGAAACTGGCTCTTGATGAAATTGCAAAAAACCTCTCCGTGATTAACGGCACCACCCAGGATATTGCCATAAGGGCCAGAGAGCTTACCGCCACATCGAAGTGTCTCGCAGACAGGGCAAGGGAGCTAAAGGGACTTACCGTCTAATAACATCCATCCGGGAAGGGGTACCGGGGCTAACCATGTCAGACGGGCAGGGATACCCCATAGGACAAAACCCCTATCGTAAAAGCAGTGTATTCATCGATTGTCGAAACCCCTCGACGGTGCTACATTTCATGCATTAGTCAACAAAGGGGGACATCGAAATGAAATGGTTTAACAACTTAAAAGTAGCATATAAAGTGCTTATATCAAGCGGTATCATGATAGCGCTTATACTGCTCATCGCCTTTCAGGGAATA
>JAKQCH010000557.1 GCA_029573825.1 Spirochaetota bacterium
TCATCGGAACCGGGGCCCTGAATATCAATTTTCGCGGTTTCATCCGAAAGGTCAACGACATCCACACCAGCAACGGCATGTTCCTTCATCCATTGGAAATCTTTGTCCTTCGTCCCCGCGTTGACCACGAGGTAATAGTCATCATCAGAAATCATGTATATGAAAAGGTCATCAATGACACCGCCCCGTTCATTCAGAAAGCAGCTGTACATCGATTTCCCCTGTTCAAGCTTGTCCATTCTGGTGGGAATCAGCCGCGACAGATAGTCCGCAGCCCCTTTGCCCCTGACGGAAATCTCGCCCATGTGGGACACGTCAAAAAGCCCGGCCCTTGTCCGCGTCGCAGTGTGCTCCTCGACAATTGACGAATACATTACAGGAAGTTCCCACCCCGCGAAGTCAACGATCCTTCCACCCAACCGCACATGTTCATTATACAACGGAGTCCTCTTCATGTCTGTTTCATCCTCCTCAATCCGAAATCACCTCACTGCTTTTTTCCGATCATGCCGGCGAAATGACGGTATATTGCCTCTGCCTGGGCCTTGTCCCGGCCTTCAGTGATAATCCTGAACACAGGCTCGGTGTTCGATGAGCGCAGATGCACCCAGCCGTCCCTGAATGTTTCGTGCTTCACAAAATCAATCCGGATACCGTCAATATCGCTGATCGTTTCATCACTGAATTCTTTCCGCAGGGCATCAAAGAGCTTCGCAGTGTCAAGCTTCCCCGTCACCCCTACCTTGCCCTTTTTCATAGTGTACTGCGGAAGGGACGCCACCGCAGCAGAGACCGTTATCTTCCGAACCGCCAGCATCTCCAGGACATATACTATGCCCGCAAGGCTGTCTCTTCCCAGATGCACCTCGGGGGAAATGACGCCACCGTTTCCTTCACCGCCGATGCGGGCGCCGCGTTTCCGCATTTCATCGGCGACATTTATCTCCCCGACTTTTGTCCGCTTCACCTTCGCGCCGTAACGCATTGCAATCGCCTCGATTGTTTTCGTGGTGGAGAGGTTTATCACCACCCTTCCCTGCTCTTTGGAAAGAAGGTGCTCCGTGACAAGGGCAAGGGTACACTCTTCGCCGACAGGACGTCCCGTTTCGTCCACAATGGCGAGACGGTCCGCGTCGGGGTCCTGGGCGAATCCGATGTCCGCCGACGCCTCCCGCACTTTTTCAGAAAGCATCGTGAGGTTCTCCGGCACCGGCTCGGCACCCCGCGGAAACGTGCCGGTGCAGTCGCAGTGCAGCAGCACCACGGTGCATCCCAGCTCCTCCAGAAGGCGCGGCGTAATAACTGCCCCCGCGCCGTTCACCGAATCGATTACCACTTTAAATTTTCTCTTTTTAACTGCCTTCACATCTATCACGTCACAGACCTTCCCGATGTGAAGCCCGTGTGATTCATTATATTTCGCGAGAGAGCCGGTTTTATTCCACAGGGGGTAGCGGAAGTCAGAATCCATCAGCCCGAAGAACTTCGCGATTTCCTTTTCATTGAGGAAAAGCCCCGAGGGGCCCACAAGCTTAAAGGCATTCCATTCGATGGGGTTATGGGAGGCGGAAATGACAATGCCCCCCTTCGCGCCGAGCTCCTCCACCACGAGCTGAACCGTGGGGGTCGGCACAATTCCGATATCGACAACATCGCATCCCGCAAGCATCAGGGAAGACTGCAGTCCAAGGCTGATGGCCTCTCCGGTACAGCGGGAATCCCTTCCCACCACAACAGTCCCTCCCTTTACAAATGCCGCGAATGCTCTTCCCACGGCATTCACCAGTTCCGGCGTCAGCGTTTCACCGACGATACCCCTTATGCCGGAGACGCTTTTCATGAGTGGTGCGGACATTCAGCGCCTCCTGCTGCGGCGCGTTTTTCGCCTCTTGCTGGCGCCGGTAGTGTCCTCTTCCTGCTCGCCGCTCCCGGGCCTTCTCATGCCATGTGCCTGCATCAGGTTCTGGGCGGGGATTCCCCCGGAACCGAACTGTTCAACTTCAGGATGAAATTCCTCCCCTATGGTCTGGAATTCATAATCCGATTCTTCAGGGGGCATTTCAGTAATCTGCACCTTGAAGACAAATTCGAGAATATCTTCTTTCAGCGTGCTCATCATCTCATTGAAAATTTCAAAACCCCGAAGCTTGTACTCGACAAGGGGATTCCGCTCACTGTACCCCACGGTCCAGATGCCGTCACGAAGCTCATCCATATTGAGGAGATGCTCACGCCATTTCGTGTCAATCACCTGGAGCGAGATCATCCGCTCAACCTGCCGCATGGTATCGACGCTGACGGTTTTCTCCTTGCCGGTGTAAATCTCCAGAAACTGCTGCTTCACCGCATCAGCGAGTTCATCCACAGATTTCTGCCCATCGACAATGTTTTCAAGTTCCACCATAAAACCGTTGCGGGCCCACTGCACCAGCCCCTCAATGTCCCACTCTTCCGAGTGTTTGCTGCCGCCGGTATAAAAATCAACGACATCATCACACACCATTGAGATATATTCCCTGATCTTCCCTGAAATATCCTCACCCTCAAGAATCTCGTTGCGTTCGCGGTAGATAAATTCACGCTGGGAGTTCATCACATCATCATATTCAAGGAGATGCTTCCTGATCTCGAAGTTCCGTCCCTCAACGCGCTTCTGGGCATTTTCAATCGCTTTGGATACCATCCTGCTTTCAATTTCCTGGCCGTCCTCCATGCCGAGGCGCTGCATCATCGAGGAGATGCGTTCCGCGGCAAAAATCCTCATCAGGTCATCATCGAGGGAAAGATAAAATCTCGATGATCCGGGGTCACCCTGGCGTCCGGACCGTCCGCGCAGCTGGTTGTCGATACGCCGTGACTCATGACGCTCGGTACCGAGGATATGCAGCCCACCGGCTTCGACGACACGGACGTGGTTCTCAAGCCATTCACGGCCGCTCCGCACAATGTTGCGGGCCTTGTTTTTGTCCTGACCGGTCATGGACTCGGCGAGGGCCTCCGCTTCTGTGAAATCATTTTCAAGAACACATTTTCTGAACTTTTCCCACAGTTCGGCGTCATGAACCGCGCGGTGCTCCTCGAGCTCAACCATGTACAGCTTCTGCCCTCCGAGGACAATATCGGTACCGCGGCCCGCCATATTCGTGGCGATGGTGACGGCGCCGGGACGCCCCGCTTCCGCGACAATTTTCGCTTCTTTCTCATGATACTTCGCGTTCAGAACGCTGTGCGGGACCCCTCTGGATTTCAGAAGGAGCGACAGCGATTCGGACTTTTCAATTGATATTGTACCCACGAGAATAGGCTGTCCCCGGTGCTGCAGCTCCCGGATCTCATCGGCGATGGCATTGAATTTTTCCCTCTCGGTGCGGTACACTCTGTCAGGATGGTCTTTCCGGATCATGGGTTCGTTGGTGGGCACAACCACGACATCAAGGCCGTAAATTTTCTTGAACTCCACCGCTTCGGTATCGGCAGTCCCTGTCATACCGGCAAGTTTTTTATACATCCGGAAAAAGTTCTGGAAGGTGATTGAAGCGAGGGTCTGGCTCTCCCTGGCAACGGTAACATTTTCCTTCGCCTCAATCGCCTGATGCAGGCCGTCGGAATAGCGGCGTCCCGGCATAAGGCGCCCGGTGAACTCATCGACAATAACCACCTCGCCGTCTTTCACAATGTAATCAACATCCCGCTTGAAAATTGTATGGGCCTTCAGCGCCTGTGTTACGTGATGCACCAGCTCGATGTTTTTGCTGTCATAGAGATTGTCGATTTTCAGGAGCCGCTCCACATGCTTCACCCCGTCTTCCGTGAGGAGCACATTGCGGTCCTTCTCGTTTATTTCGTAGTCCGTGGCCTCCCGGAGGTTCGGGATGATCTTATTAATGAGATAATACTTCTTGGTTGACTCATCGGTTGACCCGGAAATAATAAGCGGTGTCCTCGATTCATCGACGAGGATCGAGTCGACCTCGTCCACGATGGCATAGTGCAGGGGACGCTGCACCCGGAGACTCCTGTGTTCCACCATATTGTCTCGGAGATAATCAAACCCGAACTCATTGTTGGTCCCGTAAGTAATATCACAGGCGTACGAACGCTGCCGCTCGTACGGGTCCATATTATGCTGGATAACGCCAACGGTAAGTCCCAGGGCCTTATACAGTTTCCCCATCCATTCCGCGTCCCTGCGGGCCAGATAGTCATTCACGGTAACAAGATGTACTCCCTTCCCCTCAAGGGCGTTCAGATACACCGGCAGGGTCGCCACGAGAGTCTTTCCTTCACCGGTCTTCATCTCCGATATCCTGCCCTGGTGAAGCACCATGCCCCCCATAAGCTGCACGTCAAAATGACGCATCCCGAGGTTCCTGATTCCCGCCTCACGCACCAGTGCAAAGGCCTCAGGAAGGAGATCATCCAGGGACTCCCCTTTCTCGATGCGGCCGCGGAATTCGCTCGTCTTTCCGCGCATTTCATCATTCGAAAGCTTCTTCATGTCCGGCTCAAGTGAATTGATCAGAGACACCAGGGGCCCCAGTTTTTTTATGTCCCTTTCATGTTTACTTCCAAACAGGAGGCTTAAAATTTTATCAACCATCATCATTACCTTTATAATATAATTTCCCGATACCAGTGGATATCACAGGACCGCATCATCAGATATCATCCTTAACGGGGTAATTGCAAATTTTCATTCCTGCGGGACACTGCGTTCGCAGGTTTAACACGCAGTCAGCCGGAGAGTATGATACCACTCACCGCTCTGTCAAACCATTTTTGTCATGTATGTCTTCATCGTCCATGTAACGTGAATGGCCGCTTGTGATATAGCGGAGCATATCGTAGATGAAGGCTTTTGCCTCCGCAAGCTCCTTCTTCGACTCCACGGACATCTTTCCATTGATGTCTTTTCTGATAATAACCGGTTTCGTTATGCGGATACGGACAAAATCCGGTTCGAATTCCCTGGTCACAAAAATATCTTCCGCTTCAATGACATATTTATTGCTGCTTTTCAGCACTGTCATCTTTTCAGAAAAATATGAACGCCTGCACAGCCGGCGGCTGATATATGCATGGGTCCGGCTCCATGCGGTTTCTGAATCATCTTTCCTGATTTTCGTGTGAAAGGAAGGTGTACTCATCGTCCCCAGCGTCGCACAGCTTAAAAAAAATACACCGATTACTGCAGTTGCCAGTTTTCGCATAGGTATTCATCGCCTCCTCAGGTTGTAGTTTCGCCCCTTCGCGGCCCCGTCATACCTTCAATACGCCTCAGTGACGCACCGGGTTCCGGGAACAGCGCCGGTCAGTAAATTATAAGATCGTCACGATTTATGACTTCATCGAAATACGTTCCCCCGAGAATACTCCGTATCTCCCTGGTTTTTTTCCCCATTATTAGCTGCAGCTCCTGGACATTGTAATTTACAATACCTTTCCCGATCTGCTGATCATTCGCATCGACGATCTCCACCGCGTCCCCTGAATCAAATTTCCCTGAAATCTCAATTATTCCCGAGGGGAGCAGCGACTTCTTATTGAACCGGAGCGCCTGTACCGCCCCGTCATCAATTCTGATTATTCCTTTGTTCTTCATGCTGAAGGCGATCCAGCGCTTTCTGCTCCCAAGGGGGTGGCCTTCCCCCACAAAGATTGTGCCGATCTTCTCTCCCCGGATAATACGGCTGAGGACATTCTCCTCACGCCCGTGGGCAATTATCATCTTCTCACCGCAGCGTATGGTAATCTCCGCAGCGCGGATCTTGGTCGCCATGCCGCCGGTTCCATGAACAGTACCGCTCCCCCCCGCACGCCGTTTCACCTCTGCATCAATGGAAAAAATCTCCTCCACGGGTTCAGGATCGGAAAGGTCCCAGTAAAACCCGTTCACATCGGAAAGCAGTATAAGGAGGTCCGCCTCGACAATATTCGCCACATGGGCCGAAAGGGTGTCGTTGTCGCCGAACTTTATCTCTTTCACCACGACGGAATCATTTTCGTTCACCACAGGAACGACGCCGAAATGCAGAAGGGTGTTGAGGGTATGGCGGGCATTGAGGAACCGGCGCCTGTTGTTCACGTCATCCTCCGTGAGCAGTATCTGCCCCACCTCGAGCCCCTCCCACTGAAAGCATTTCCGGTATTCATTCATGAGGATGATCTGGCCCACCGCAGCCATGGCCTGCTTCTCCGGTATAGTAAGTCCCTCCCTGTCATGGTTCAGGACGCCGGCGCCGGAGCTGATTGACCCCGAAGACACCACCACCACTTCATGTCCCTGGCGTATGACAGAAACAATATCATGGACGAGCGTCGATATCCTGT
Organism: Spirochaetota bacterium; assembly: GCA_029573825.1. Lineage (GTDB taxonomy): Bacteria > Spirochaetota > UBA4802 > UBA4802 > JAGODF01 > JAKQCH01. Next base: position 6,331 of record JAKQCH010000557.1, read on the forward strand.
TGGTGGATATCATGCCGTCTTCAGTAATAATCGAGGTGCCGATTTTTACGACAATCCTCTTTACATTCTTCAGCAGATTTTTACGCGGCACCGCTTTTCTCCAGAAGCCTGTTGATTACTGACTGCAGCTCCGAAATATTCACATCGCTCAGGGCCGATACTGGAAGCACCGGTTCCTTTTTCAGGAGCGCCGCCTTCGCTTTGATATCATCATCCCCCACCAGATCAGCTTTTGTCAAGAGTATATAATATGGTTTTGTGAGAAGTACCGGGTTATACTGCTGCAGTTCAGCCTTAAGAAGCTCAAAGGTATAGGGCACGTCCTCTCCGGACGCATCAATCATGTAGATAATGACTTTCACCCGCTCGATGTGCTGCAGGAACGATAGCCCGAGGCCAAGACCTTTATGGGCCCCCTCTATGATGCCCGGAATGTCGGCAATTTTATAGCTGGTATTGTCACCACGGTCAACAACGCCGAGATTCGGTATCAGGGTGGTAAATGGATAGTCCGCTATTTTCGGCTTCGCGTTGGTAAGCTTCGCGAGGAGCGTTGACTTTCCCGCGTTGGGGAGCCCCACCAGCCCCACATCGGCAATCAGCCTTAGATTCAGGGTTATGTGCTTATCCTCCCCGGGAATTCCCGGCTGTGCGTAACGGGGTGTCTGGTTGGTGGAAGACTTGAAATACGCGTTGCCCTTCCCGCCAATCCCGCCGGCGCAAATCATGAAACGGCTGCCGTCTTCCAGGAGGTCCGTAATAAGGTCGCCCTCCTCATCGAAAACGCCGGTACCCGGCGGCACATTGATAACCAGATCATTACCATCCCGCCCATGCCGGTTCTTTCCCATGCCGTACTGCCCGTTTTCAGCCTTATAGGCGCGGTCCTTGAAGAGGTGGGAAAGATTGTAAAAGTTGTAATCCGCTTCCAGATACACATCTCCCCCTTTCCCGCCGTCACCTCCGTCCGGTCCGCCTTTGGGAATGTACTTCTCCCGGTAAAAAGACACTGATCCGGGACCGCCGTTTCCGGCCTTAACCCTGATTGTAATTGTATCGGTAAATTTTGCCACTTTTATACACTCCCGGGAGATTCTCCGCAAACAGCTATTATACGGAATTTACACTATTATATAGAAACAACAAATCGCGTAAAGAGAAACTCTCTACGCGATTGTAAAAATTCAGAATTGCGGGCCGTAACCCTTTATATCTGCAGTACTACCCGTCTAAACAGCAGGATATACTGACACTTTCTTTCTGTACTTATCAAGACGCTCAAATTTCACAAAACCGTCAATTTTTGCGAAAAGCGTATCATCACTGCCGCGACCGACATTAGTACCGGGATGAATTTTTGTTCCCCGCTGACGCACCAGTATTGTTCCGCCGCTTATTTTCTGTCCGTCAAAACGCTTCACGCCGAGCCTTTTGGACTTTGAATCTCTTCCGTTCCGTGTAGAACCGCCACCTTTCTTATGAGCCATGGCTATCTCCTTTATTCATAAATAATTTCAATGGAACCCGGACTGACTGCCTGAATTTCCCGCAGTCCCGCCACCACCATTCCGATCACGGCTTTCAGCATACTGAGGGATTCTCCGGTCAGCCTGCCAACAGCAACAGCTGACTCGAGAAATCCGTCTCTCTGCGCCACGTCCTGCCTGATTTTCAACACACGGGAAACTGCGACAATATATGACTGCGTAAGGGAGGAAACCCCCGCGCACACCAGATCTTCACCTTTTATTCCCGTTCCGGAATGCCCTTCTGTGATAATATACACATAATCGCCTGAAAATTCAATGTCGTAAAGTTCATTTACAACAATGCCTTTCAGACGAACCGTAATCAATTGACTACATTACTGAGACGTCAGAAATCTTCAGCTGCGAAAACTCCGTGCGGTGTCCGAGGGTACGGGTATAGTTCTTCCGCTTCTTGAACTTTACACCGCGGACCTTCTGTCCTTTCACCACGCCAATGACCTTTGCGGAAATCTTCACGTTACCGAGATACGGCTCACCGACAAGCACCTTCTCCCCGTCAACACACATAAGAACCTTTTCAAGGACTATATCGTCACCGTCGTTTTTCGCGAGCCTGTCGACGTTCAGCGTCATATCCTTCTCAACCTTGTATTGCTTTCCAGCAACTTCAACTATCGCGTACATAAGCACCTTTACCTGTTCTGAATAGAATTGATTATGATCAGCAGCTGTGTAACCTGCATAGTATAACCGGGGTATATGCGGGTGTCGCCCCTTCACAGCTCTTCTGAATAGAACATTATTTTAATGTGGGCCCACAGGGACTCGAACCCCGGACCTACTGATTATGAGTCAGCCGCTCTAACCAACTGAGCTATGGGCCCAA